>CAIWTC010000278.1 GCA_903915485.1 uncultured Ignavibacteriales bacterium
AGGTTATTCCGATTTGTTTTGTCAAGTTGCGATTTAACGCTTTAGAGAGAGCTAAACGCGGTATGAGCGAAATTATGTGCGGTTCCGACTTTACGGCTTTGTGATGCGGTCGTTCTGCAAATCGGAATAGCCTTTAATGTCTAGCTTTAACCCTTGCGGAGTATACATGCGAGAAGCATTTGCTCTATAAAGTAAGGTGAACTAATGTTCGGTTGTACGTCACACCTAATAAATGCTATACTATGGATGGAGCAGATGCGGCTTGATGGTAAAGATTTCACGACCTGCGTAGAACTGTTTATAGTAACTATCCGAAGGGAGATACCATGCCACAGCTAACCGGGACTTTCAGAGCAATAGCGGTGATGGTAATTTTGCTCGGAGTAGTTGGAATATCCCTAGTTCGAGCCGAAACGACTAATGGATGGGGTGCCAACCTCGTTGTTACTGGCACAAAAGTCGTTTATGTGTCATCTCAAGATGGCAACGAAGAAATTTATCGCTTTAGAGATAACGGTATTGATCAAGCGCGTCTTACCAATAATCCCTCTGTAGATAATGACGCTAGTTGGTCTCCCGATGGGCAAAATATCATTTTCACTAGTCAGCGAGATGGAAATAGCGAAGTATATATTATGAATGCTGATGGCACAGCAATGAAAAATTTATCTAATAATCCTGCTTGGGATATACAGCCTTCCTGGTTTCCAGATGGGAACCAAATAATATTTTCATCTAATCGGGATGGTAATTATGAAATATACAAAATGAAAATTGATGGTAGTGGTATTGTCCGACTCTCCAATCGTGCAGGCGACGACCAATTTCCAATAGTTTCACCAAAAGGGAATAAAATTTGCTACAACAGCGACATTTCAGGAAATGTCGATATTTTTGTTATGAATACTGATAATTCAGCCTCATCGCCTTTAATTGCAAGTTCCAGCGTTGATCAAGCATGTGTTTGGTCTCCAGACGGAAATCAAATTATATTTGAAACCAATCGAGACGGACAATTTGAGGTTTACAAAGCAAATGCCGATGGTAGCAATCAGCAACGTCTCACCTATAAGGGGGGCGGGTTACCTTCATGGTCATCCGATGGTCAACAAATTTGGTTTCATTCTAGTCGAAGTGGAGAATTTAAAATTTATGTCATGGACAAAGATGGCGTATTAGAGACTTGTATTTCGTGTGGTCTGCCTGGTTCTCATTTTCGTCCCGGTGCTTACACTGAACTATCTAGGTTTCCCGATCTAGATGTGACTTATATCAGCCGCAACCCAAAATATAACCCGTACAAGGTGCGATATACTATGTATTCAGACGGGGTTACTGTCCCTTACCTTGAGCCGGGTTCTGAAAATGATAAGCGTGTACCCACAGATGGTGAAAACGTTTCGTTTACAGCGCATGTAATCAATAAAGGATCTAGCTCATCGCCTTCTGCAAATTATCAATGGCTGATTGATGATGTTGTCGTGCAAAATGGCATGTTGGCATCTCTGTCTGTAGGTCAAGAGATTACGGTTACTTATAATTGGGTCTGGAAAAGCGGTGTCCACACTGTCACCTTTAAGGCAGATCCATTGGGAAATATATTAGAAAGTTCCAAGGTCAATAACATTGGAATGCAAAGAACGAATGCTTTATCTTTTGCTATTTATGTTGATCCGACTATCTATGCTCGAATGAACACATTAAGGAATGTCATTGGTTCATATTCTTTTGAAGATTGGATCCAGTGGCAAGTGGCTAAAATGAATCAGCGACTTGAGCAAGCATGTTATCCGGTTTCGCCACAGGGAGTTTTAGACCGCGTATATATAGATCTAATTGAGATCAATTCTCAACTACCAAATCCCCCTGCATCTGGATACGACGGCAGGTGGCTATTTGGCGGATCGCCAGACTATGCAAATATATTTGCGAACCAAATTGATTGGGGACTTATTCATGAGTTAACGCATCAACTTGGAATTATTGACCTTTATCATGTTGCTGCGGCCCAAGAACAGATATTCGTGTTAGATCAATATGGACAACGAGTGACGACTACTTTTTTGTGGCAAGATGGGGTAATTGGGCTAATGGGCGGCGGCGATACCGCACCATACAACAACACGACGTTCTATAGTAGTCATACATCTGGGGGATTTGTTAGCAATGCAGGATATCGGCGAGGTTACTACGGTGAATATTTATACGATACGCCAACAAGTACATTTATTCAAGTGCTTGATAGTGATGGATATCCGGTATTCAACGCAAATATATCTGTATACCAAAGAAATACATCTGCAATAGTTGATAATATCCCTGAAATCCAAGGTACTACAGATATAAATGGGATATATCAATTGACCAATCGTATTCCTGTAGGATTGGGTACGACTACAGCAACAGGGCATACAATTAAGAAAAATCCTTTTGGGTCAATAGATGTTGTTGGTAGAAACGGCATTATGCTTATAAAAATCACAAAAAATGGTCAGGAAGAATTTAAATGGCTCAATATCACTTGGCTTAATATAAACTACTGGTCAGGCAAAAAAGATAGCCAGACATATTCTTATATGACTCGATTTTCTCCCACGAATAATGTGACGTACAAAATTTATTTGCCGTCAGTTCAAACCGAATAAGGAGTGGCTTAAATTTATCGATTTTCTTTCGCTATATTCCTGGCATATTAACGGACACCGGCGTCAATGGTTGTACCGCTGAAAACGGACGCGCGCGTCACCGCCATAAAAAAACCACGAAGGGTGGCATCATGTTTTCGCACGCG
>CAIWTC010000279.1 GCA_903915485.1 uncultured Ignavibacteriales bacterium
ATCCTTTATAAATCTTAAATTTTGTGAATTACCCAATAAGGAAAGAGTTTTCTTATGGGTAAAAAAACTTACAGATAGAATACCAAAATTAATTATATTTTATCAGGAACAAATAGACGGATTTCTAATTTTTCCTTAAGAATTTAAGGAGTGTTATAATAGGAAATTGTCTTATGCTTGTAGGGTAGTGTGAATTGGTTTTACGATGTAAGAGACTCTCAATCAACTTTGAATCTTCACTGTTTAATGGACTCGAAAAAGAAACTCTCCCCCCGAGAGTTTCATAATTCGATTATAATATCACGCATCCAAAATCAGGAAGTGATTCTTTGAAAATCATTATCACGAAGAATCATTCTCCCCTGAACTTGAGTTGATTCTTAATAATTTTAATATTCAAGCATATAATGTCCACATTATTTCAGAGCCTTAAAATAGGTGTGTTTCTAAAAATGGTATAGGAATTTGTCTTATGTGGGGCTGTTGGCTGTTAGCTTTTAGCTATTAGGATTTGGCTTTTGGGAAAAGGAATTAAATTATTCTGTTTGAAGTGAGTGTTTGACAATATGATAAAAGGTAGGAGTGTATTACAATCTCAAAAGGTTTGTTCCCGGTGACTAATTGCTCGATTTTATCTTACTGATTAGACCGTTTATCATCTTTTGCTCTTGATTCAAAGATTCCTCTATTGCGGTTATTTCACTTTCAGGGATTAAATTTAATTCTTTAATAATTTGCAACTGAGTTTCCAATTCGAATGCAGATCCGATGGCAATCTCCAAAAATCTTTTAAATTCTGTATCACTGTTCCGGCTACACCCCTCGGCAATATTGGATGGAATTGATATTGAAGCCCTGCATATCTGACTTTTAAGTCCATATCTTTCTTCTTTAGGAAGTAATTTAGCTATTCTATAAATTTCAACAACTAATTTAATTCCGTTATTCCATATGTCTAAAGTTCTAAAGTTTCTCATATAGTTTCCTTTTTTTGTTGTTACATTTCAGATATAAGTTATTATCGGCATACAATCCTAATAGCTAATAGCCAAAGGCTAAAAGCTAATAGCTAAAAGCCAATAGCCAAACTCTATTCCACCAACCCATTCTTAAACGCATAGTGTGTTATTTCTGCGTTGTTTTTGAGATTCATTTTCTTAAGGATATTTGCGCGGTAAACACTGATTGTCTTTACACTCAAGGATAATTCTGCCCCAATACTTGTGATGTTTTTCCCCGATGCAATTAATAGAAAAACCTTATGTTCTCTATCAGACAATGTATTATGCGGATGGTCGGTAGATACACCCCGGAGTTCTTCAGAAATTAAATTAGAAAGCAGTGGTGTTAAGTGAACACCCCCATCCAGCACTTTTTTTACTATCTCAATAATTTCTTGAGATGGTGTACTTTTGCTAAGGTAAGCAGAAGCACCCGCCTTAATTGCTCTGATAGCATACTGCTCTTCCGGATATAAGCTGAAAATTACAACCGGAAGTTTCGGATGTTCAGATTTGAATTCCTTTAAAATTTCCAAGCCATTACGCCCCGGCAAATTTATATCCAGAATCACCAAGTCAAGTTTCAGGTTATTATTCACAGTCATAAGTTCTGATGCACTTCCCGCCTCATAGAATTTTGCGGTTGGGAACCCTGCCATGAGCAGTTTTATCAACCCCTCTCTTACAATCGAGTGATCATCTACAATCATAAATTTCAACATACTTGTCTCCTCACTTTGTTATACAGCAATTATTTAATATAAGCGTAACTATCGTGCCTTTAATATTATCACTTTCAATAACCAACTCTCCGCCTATTGATAATGCTCTTTCTCTCATTCCCAGTAAACCCAAAGATTGAGTTCCCGAAAATTTGTCTTCGTTAAATCCTATGCCATCATCTACAACTCTAAGTTTGCACAAATCATCTGTTTTTTCAATATCAATAATTACATTTGATGCTTTTGAATGTCTGATAATATTCGTCATAATTTCCTGGAAAATTCTAAACACAACAATTGACTGATCGTTGGAGAGGGTCATTTCTTCTTTAGGGAAATTGTATTTACAATTTATTTTTGTTCTTTCAATAAATCGTTCTACTTGCCACTCCAAAGACGGAATTAATCCAAGATGATCTAAAATACTCGGTCTCAGTTCAGTTGATATCCTCCTGACACTATCAACCATCGAATCAACCATATCAATTAAAGGGTTGATTCTATCTTTTAAGTGTTCATCAGCTAAATCTTCCAAGTCAAACTTAATTGCTGTGAGCAAATGCCCAAGTTCATCATGGACTTCTCTTGAAATATTGAGTTTTTCTTCCTCACGAACCTTCTCTATATGTGAACCTAATGCCCGAAGTTGATCCCGTGTATTGAGTAAATTATCCTCTGATTTCTTGAGGGCAGAGTTTACTTTTCTTAATTCCTTTGTTCGTTCCTTAACCCGAATTTCAAGTTCTTCCCTGAGTTTACTAAGTTCTTCCTCGACTTTCTTACGCTCAGTTATATCAATCGAGCTTAACATAACCGCATAATTTTCGCCCTTCTCATTTTGTAAAACCTGGTCGGCACTGAGAAAAGTTTTGGGCTCTCCGTGGAACAGAAATGTTCTTTCATATTCTCTCTTGTCGCCCCGCAGAATAAAATTATAATTCAGGTCATAATACTCCTGGGCAATCTCACTTGGAAAAAAATCAAATACAGACTTTCCAGCCATTTCTTCAGGAGTCAGGCCAAAAACCTGCGAGGCTTTATTACTAACCATCAAATATTTCCCGTTAATATCTATGATAGCAATATTAGTTCCGGAATTTTCAAACAGCGCCTTATATTCTAACTGGCTTCTAAGAAGTTTGTCCTCTGCCAGCTTTCTTTCGGTTATATCAACAGCCATAACAAAAAGTCCCCTGACTAACTTTGCTTCATCAATATCGGGCACATAATGAAGCATTACCCACCTCTTGCCGATAACAGGAAAAGTTATTTGAATTTCATTTAAAATATAATTTCCTGCTAATGCGGCTTCAGCATTAGCGATGCTTCTTTTATAATACTCTTCACCGAAAACCTCTTTATAATTTTTCCCGATAATTTCTCCGGCAGAGACTCCAAACGCGTCACAGTATGGTTTATTTACAAAAACATAACTAAGTGAATTATCAAGATAGGCCATATATGCGGGGACGCTATTTGTAACCAGTCGCAAAAGATTTTCCTGCTTTTGCAGTGCTTCTTCAAGTAATTTTCGTTTAGTTATATCCTGGGCAGAGTAAATAGCACAGAGTTGACCTTCAATAGTTATCGTTTCGGCAGAAACCAGCGCCACTTTTCTTCTTCCGGTCCTTGACACAAATCTAATCTCAATGTCTCTAATTGATCCGGAATTTATCAATTCTTTAAAAAGAGCTACTCTCTTTTCTGGACTGACCCACGCATTCAACTCGGCAGAAGTATATCCAATAACATCTTCCCGACCCCCCTCAACTAATCTAAGAAACTCATCATTTACTTCTATTATTTTTCCGTCCTTTAGCGAAACAAGAGTTTTTGCAATTGAGCTCGAGTAAAATATTTTATAGAATTTATCATGGCTTTCAAAAAGTTCCTGTTCTCTTACTTTGCGCTCAGTAATATCCGTTGCCACTATATTATAGAGGTTTTTAGCGTCGACTCCTTTGACTAAAGCACGGCGGAGTTCAACCCACAGAAGGGTTCTTTCTTTAGGCGATACTCTGATTTCTATTTGGTTGGTTTTGTTCGATCCATTATAGGTATTTAGAAGAGCAAAGAATTTAGTTCTGTCCTCCTTATAAATAAAATCGGAAATCGAACTGTTAATCAAGCTCGGTTTTTCAATACAAAGTAAGTTGGCCGCTGTTTGATTAGCCTCAACTATTACTCCACTCCCAGTTACAGTGAAATAACCAACGGGAGCAAAGTCATAGAAGTCGTAATATTTTTTTTCACTCTCCCACAGTTTTTGCCTAACAGAATCAATCTCGGTAATCTGCATTTCAAGTTCAATTTGATGAATTTGTAGTTCTTGAAGCAGTCTTGCATTAGTCGGATCAAAAAGCGGCTCTTTCTTAGATGGTATCTTCTTTGATTTTTTATCTATGGGCTTTGTGATTTTCTTTTTTTGTTCGTTATTATCTTTTTTCATTGATAATTTTGGTTTGTTAATTTATTAAAGTAATTCCCTCTTTGACGAGGACGCTAAAATCGTCTTTCAGTTATGAAACAGCTAATCATTTCATGCAATCTATCTACAGTGTTTGAACAACAATAACACTAAACCTGACCTCATATACTAATAAATCTGACTTATTAATGGACTTTTATCTTTATAACATAAAATTTCATTAACACGGTATATCAGACTTCTCGATAGTACAGTTTTACCTCAAACACATTATGCCAATATATTAATTATTAATACTTACTCAAACAAAAAAATACATGGGAGGTTATTTTTAGACATAATCGGCGAAAAGTATATTCTTATATTCAACGAAAACACAAACAACTAATATTATATTATCGAAAAAATAACTAAAAATATGCGTCAGAGAATTTCAGTTTCCCAATATATTCCCCTCGAACTATTATTAAGTGAGTCCTTATATACAAAATACTGCCAAGAATTTCTTTAGTTGACTATTTTAGCATCAACTCCTGAAGCACCCGCTCCTGATTCTTTTACTATTTATCTATACATATTCCTTTGCTACAAACCGTGCCGGATATTTCATCACAACCGCATTGCCGATTATTTCTGCTGCTTCTTCTATTGAGAATAAAGAGACATTTACTACCATATGATAAGCATTGGGGTCATTAGCGTTTGCGTTGTAATTTGCCTCGACATATTTGCTTCTTGCTTTGTCTTCCTTGTCGACAAACTCCAATGCCTCTTTTGGACTCATGTTGTAGTAATGCTGCATGTTCTGCACCCGCTCATGATGCGGGGCTACCAGCCTTATATGAAAACAGTTTGGCAGTTTTGCGGTTATAATATTTGACGCCCTTCCGACAAGGATTACATTTCCCATAAGCGCAAGTGAATAAATTGACTTCGCCGCTTTATGCAGAAGTTTCATCATCGGGGGTTGAAGACCAAGTAATTCGTTCATCGTGGTTCTAAGCGCGGGTGATTTATCTTCGGGGAAGTATTCGGTCAATTTATGGGGGAGGGAATTATCCTCGAGAATTTTGTCTATCAGGTTTTTGTCGAACAGAGTGAACTCCTGTTCGAACTGGGCAAAGTACTCTATTAATTTTTCGCCTATCCTGTCAGCGCCCGTTCCCGTTTCCCTGGATATCGTTATGCATGGCCCACCTTTTTTCTTGATATTGCCATCAGCATCGTGTTCATGCGCCTCAAAATAGCGTCTCGCTTTTTCCACAGGGCTAAGAGTTTTCATCTGCTTATTCCTTTCAGAAATACATTTGAACAATTTGTACTTCTCTGCCAAAGTACTACAAGACATGCACGCTGTACAGAACTTTGTCCGGGAAATATATTGCATGTCTTATTTTATGCGAATATCAGATTCCCAAACATTTGAGTATAATTTGAGGTAATATTACAAATATTTTACACTTAGTCAAGTGAATAATTAATGGGGGCAAATAATATTTTGATTTTATAGGGTTTGCAATAACCCCTTATTTCCCCAAACAGTCAATCATATACTGCTTATCTTCCTGCCTCCGCACGAAGAACGATACTGAATCATACGCACAAGAAATACGGTTGTCAATTTTCTTTGTGCCGCATTTTATCCATCCCGGCAAGGCAACTTGCCAAACATCATAAACTACTGCAATATCTCCGGATGATGCAATCCTTGCAATTGACGCGGTATCTTTCATAAGTCTTGCCTTGCAAACCTCATCAGTACCAAGTCCCACCAAATCAATTATTTTTGCATCTGAAAGATAACTCACCGCGCCGATGTCATTAACAACAACTTTCTTTCCGTTGTAATACTTGGAAATAAATTGTCCCATCGCGTATTGCTGCTCGTATATATTCTTCACAGCACCGCTATATTTTGAGAGGGGAATAATCGCCTGATAAATCAAGGGGTAAAACAGTATTGCTGAAATAGTAAGCAAAGGCAGGTTATATCTACCCGGAAAAGCGAATGCAATTTTTTCCTTTGCTTCAATAATTGCATTTATATTAAGTATTATAGCCGTTATCCATCCGAGATACAAATATATTTCATAACGGAAGAACCACCCAAGCTGTGCAAACTGAAGATGCAGTATTGTAAGAAGAAACATCATGTACGATAATAATTCATCACGCTTTGCAATGCACTTGAAATATTTACCCATGAACATTGTCAGCAATCCAAGCAGAATCAGCACCGAGAATCGAAGTTCTTTGAAAAGCGCCAATGGTACTCTTATCAAAAAATCAATCACACCCTTTAACGAAGATATATCGCTGACATTACTTTTCTGAAGTACTGAATTTGGGAAAAAGAATCCGCCGTTATAAATCGAGTACAAACCAAAGACTATAACAGGCAATGCCCCGGCGACCAGCATCAATACTGAGTTCTTATGCTCTTTATGAAAAAACAGTATAATTGAAAGCACCGCAACGGTAAACATTCCTTCATAACGAGTAACAGTAATCAGGGAAGCAAGTATTAACAAACCGTAAAAATCTTTTCTATTGCCTGACAGATAATCCGCACCGATTACTAAAAGCCAAAGATTCAACATAGCATGAAGCGTATGTTCCATTCCCATAAGAGAAATAAAACTCAACGGAAGAAATACAATAACGGCAAGAAGATAAATCAGCAACCGCTGTGGTGAACAGATTTTACTGAAAAGAGAATAACAGAGCATCAGTATTCCCAACCCGGCAAAAATATTCAGCACTAAAGGCAGAGTTTCGCCGACACCAAAAATCATATAACCGCCGGCAAGTAGTAATGTCCAAAGCGGTGAGGATGATGATGAATTAAATACATCTCTATTTATTCCCCAGTTATGGTCAATAGCGATATGCTTTGAAATTGCCATGTGTATGTAAGTGTCATCAATTGGGTAGCACACTTTACCGTCAGTATGCTTCATTGATAAAGAAAGGAACAACAAGACCATACCCAGATAAACAACCACTGCAGTCCAAAGTACTTTGGATTTCAGAAAACTTACCTTGCCGGTGCTCCCGGAATTATTTATTTCCATATTCATCTATATAAAATAATGAACTTATAGATTAATCTCACACCACAGTTAAATATTTTTTGCTGATTCCAAGTTCATCTAAGCTTCATCCAACCTACCCGGCAACTCTTGTCGTGCCCGATGGCTAATAATTCTCTGTACTTCACAATATTCAATTTACTATATTCGAACATGGCTTATAAATATTTATTCCCGCTTGTAGCGGCGTTCATATTTCTTGCCGGATGCAAAAAACATTCGGACAATCCACTTACGCCTATCGCGCAGGAGCAAACTGTTTTTACGCACTCTCCAATGAACTTTCCTGAATTTGTCTATGCTACTCCACTTGGCAATCTGAATCCTCCCGGTCATACCTTTCCGACTGACCATGTGTACTTCTATTGGATTAATCC
>CAIWTC010000280.1 GCA_903915485.1 uncultured Ignavibacteriales bacterium
AACTATCGACATATTGCCTCAATTCCTGAATGCCTTTTTCAGCATTAGTCATTCTTTGCTTACCTTCCCACCTAAATGGTTTTGTAACAATTGCCACTGTTAGTATATCTAAACTTTTTGCGATAGAAGCAACTACAGGCAGACCTCCTGTTCCTGTTCCTCCGCCCATACCTGCGGTAAGAAACAGCATATTACTTCCGCGAATAAGGTCGGATATTTTATCTCTGTCCTCTTCGGTAGCTTTTCTTCCGATTGTTGGGTCAGCGCCTGCGCCTAAACCTTCAGTAATTTTACTCCCAACCACTAGTTTGTGATTTGAGTTATTGGTCTCCAAACATTGCGCATCTGTATTTATTGCTATATATTCAATGCCGGTCAAACCGCGGCTAATCATTGAATTTAATGCATTACAGCCACCGCCGCCAACACCGACTATTTTCAAGACAGCGTTATTTTTAGTTTCACGATCGATTGTCACAAATGGGGGCATTTTTTCCTCATGTTTATTAGTCTATAAATATTCTTATAAATCCTTAAAAAATTCTCTGATATTATTCATCACTTTTTTGATTTTCTTATTATCAGTAGATTTTGCTTTATCTTTATCACTTTTAGTTTCTTTCCCCTTCTTCTTAGATTTCGGGGTAGTTGTATCTTCTTCTTCTTTTTCTTCGGGAATGAAATTGATTTTCTGTCCCGGTGCTCCTTTAAGCAGCCCCATAACAGTTGCAAACTCAGGCTTTTCCAATTCGACCATTGAACCTGTCAATGACTCTAAAGGAACTCCGATTCTGACCGGTAGCCCGAATATTTCCTGTGCTAATTCCTGACTGCCTCTTAATAGAGCTCCGCCGCCTGTCAAGATAACACCCATTCTGATTTTGTTTTTCAGCTTTGCACTTCTGATTTCGTTATCAACCAAATTGAATAACTCACTCATTCTTGCAGATATAATCTGTGTCAGCAAACTGACATGCACGGGCTGACTTCCCCAGGCGCCGACTCCTTTAATAATAATCTCTTCATCTTTGATTATTGCTTTTTGAGTAGCGTATCCATAATTTTTCTTCAAGTGTTCTGCTTCATCAGTAACAATACCAAGTGTTTCTCTGATATCATGAGTAACCTGGTTTCCGGCAATACCAAAAACTTTTGAATGGATGATTGCTCCGCGGTGAATAACTGCGATATCTGTGGTGCCTCCGCCGATATCAATCATAAGCACTCCAACTTCTTTATCACTCGCTTCAAGAATTGAAGCAGCAGATGCCAACGGTTGAAGTATATAATCTTTAACTTTATATCCTGCGCGCTCAATTGATTTTCTGATATTTGCGATTGCAGGAATTGATGCAAGAACCACATGATTCGTTGCTTCCAATTTTGCGGCAGACATACCAATCGGGTCAACAACGCTTAAACTTGAATCAACAATAAATTCTTCAGGGATAACATGAAGAATCTGCATATCGTTTGGAATTCTCATTCTGCGCACATCTTCTTCAAGGCGCTTTAAATCGCTTGGTCCTATTTCATGGTCGTCATTGCTGATAGTGACATAATTACGGTGACGGATAGATGAGATATGCTCACCTGCCACACCGACATTCACTTCTGTAACTTCCACTCCGGCCTGAAGTGATGCTTTTGAAATTGCTTCTTTAATAGCCTCAGATGTTTTAAGGATGTTTGCAACTAACCCTTTGTGCAATCCTTCTGATTTAGCAACACCCGAGCCTAATATCCTAATTTCATTATCATTAGTATATTGTGCAATAATGGCACATACTTTTGTGGTCCCTAAATCAAGACCAGTAACTATATTTCCTTTATTCATTCTATTTCCGTGCTGCTTTCATTTCCAATAAATATATATTTATCATATCTCATATCAACATACGCCGCATATTGCAGTGCACTACTGTTAACTTGTTTACTGTTCAGCAAAGCCTCGAGATATACGGCCTGCTTGTCTACTGATTTCAAATTAACATATATCGGAGCACTGAACTCCCTGACGAATAATATTGCCTGAGATTCGCTCTTCCAAGTAATCTCAGATAGACTTTTTGATAAATTTCCGCTGACAGTCTTATATGAGTTTATTATACTCAGCAGACTGTTCAATTTGTTTTGCTCTGACTGCGCTAATGATTTACCATCACAGGTGATTCCCGTTACTAAAGGCAAATCAACCGGGTTTGTATAGGCAATTTTATCTATGATTTCACCATCGGCAGATACTAAATACTTTTTCTCGTTCGATATTATTTGAGCAACTATTAATTTTTCTTCAAGATTTACTTTCAGTTTATTCGGTGCCGGAAAGTAAACTTCACAATTTTTTATATACGGATGAGAAATAAAATATTTTTTTATTTCATCAACTTCCTGGAGCTGAGTCTTATTGAGATTTTTTCTAATATCCGTAAGATACGCTTCATTGCTAAGCAGACTAGCTTTCTCAATCATTATCTCATTGACGGTCTTGCTTGTATCACGCATGTTAGCATAGACTATAAGCGAGCCGAACAAAATAAAAACAACTAGTGCCAGATAAATCTGCTTTTTATTGTTTGCCATTACCGCTTTCGCTCAAGTAAGACTCTCTAAACTTTTCTCCGTATTTCCAAATATCACCTGCGCCCATCGTAACAATGATATCATCCTTCTGTGCAATCTTTGAAAGATATGCAGGAACATCTTCTTTGTTCTGAATAAATACAGCGTTCTTGTGTCCAAACTTTCTAGCCGCTTTAACTATCATTTCTCCGGTTATGCCTTCTATCGGAAGTTCTCTTGCAGGATATACATCCGTACAAATAAAAATATCAGAGAGCAAAAATGATCTTCCAAATTCTTCATAAAAGTCTCTGGTCCTCGAAAAGAGATGAGGTTGAAATACAGAAATCAATCTTCTCTTCCATCCCGACCTGATACCCGATAAGGTGGCAGATGTTTCTGTTGGGTGATGAGCATAATCATCTATCAACAGAATATCTTTATTCAATTTGATTTCAAATCTGCGGTAAACTCCGCTGAATGCTTCAAGCGCTGTCTTAACAATTTCAAACGGAACTCCGAGTTCAATACCAACGGTCACCGCAACTAATGCATTCTTTATATTGTGCACACCCGGAATATTGATAGTAATCGTCCCGATAAAACTTCCTTTGTACTGAATGCTGAATGTACTTTCAAATTCTTTATGCACGATATCGAATGCTCTTACATCAGCCTGCGGAGTTAATCCGTATGTAAATATTTTTTTGTTTATTAGCGGAATGATATCCTGCAGCGCAGGTTCATCCAAACATAAAATTACAAAGCCATAAAAAGGAACTTTGTTTGCAAACTCAACAAAACAGTTTTTCAAGTCATCAATATCTTTATAAGTATCAAGATGCTCTTTTTCTAAAGTCGTCAATGCTGCAATCGTCGGTGTCAGTTTCAAGAATGTTCTATCAAACTCATCAGCTTCCACAACGATGAACTCACCATTGCCCAAGCGTGCATTAGTTCCGCCAAGTCCGCTCAACTTACCGCCAACTATAATTGTAGGGTCGATTCCGCCTTCAGTCAAGACTAATCCCGTCATTGATGTAGTTGTTGTCTTTCCATGAGTGCCTGCAATACCAATTCCGTACTTCATCCTCATACATTCGGCAAGCATTTCTGCGCGTTTGATAACAGGAATTTTTCTTTCAACCGCTTCAATAATTTCAGGGTTTTCAGTTGATACCGCAGATGAATAAACGAGCACATCAACATTCTTCACATTATCTGCTGAGTGTCCTTCATAGACTGTTACACCTAGACTGCTTAAGCGTTCGGTGATATCAGAAAGCGCTCTATCTGAACCTGATACTATAAATCCTTGATTCAACAATATCTCAGCTAAGCCGCTCATTCCGATTCCGCCGATTCCTGTAAAGTGTATGGACCTTATAGTATTAAACATTTTTAATTTCTTTCTTCCAATGCCAATTGATAAACTTTTTCCGCTATAAATTCTGCTGCATCTGGTTTCGCCAATTTTTTTGCATTTAAGGATAAACTTTCTCTTTTGCTGTCATCACTTAAAAGCGATATAATTGTGTTTAATAGTGTTTCTTCAATTTCACTTTCAATTGCAATAACCGCAGCACCCTGTTCTTCTAAACTTTTTGCGTTATGATACTGATGGTTTTCAGTTACATAAGGAGAAGGCACAAGTATTGATGGAACTCCAAGCAATAATATTTCTGATAT
>CAIWTC010000281.1 GCA_903915485.1 uncultured Ignavibacteriales bacterium
AGATTCCATTTCAATTCTGCGTGGATTAAAAGAGAAATACGAAATCCATCATGGAGTCCGAATAACAGATGGTGCAATTGTCGCAGCAGTGCAGCTTTCAAGACGATATATTTCAGACAGATTTTTACCCGATAAGGCGATAGACTTAATAGATGAGGCTGCCTCTAAATTAAGAATTGAAATTGATTCGCTACCTGAAGAACTGGACACACTGCAGCGGAAAATTAAGCAGCTAGACATAGAGAAAGAAGCGCTCAAGCGCGAACAAGATGAAGCCTCAGCAAAAAGACTTGAAGAAATTGTCCGCGAGCTATCTGACTTAAACGAAGAAAGAAATATTCTTCAGTCACATTGGTCTACGGAGAAGGAAAAAATTCAAACAATCCGTAAAATGAAAAGTGATATTGAAAACCTCAAAACTTCTGCTGATAAATTTGAACGGGAAGGCGATTTAGGAAAAGTTGCTGAAATCCGTTATGGGAAAATAACACAGCTTGAAAAACAGTTTAAGCAGGAAACACTTTCACTTCAGGATTTTCAGTTAAATAAAAAAATGCTAAAAGAAGAAGTTGATGCAGAGGATGTAGCAGAAATTGTTGCAAAGTGGACAGGAATACCTGTAAATAAAATGCTTGAAAGTGAAAGGTCTAAACTTCTTCGCTTAGAACTTGAATTACACAAAAGAATTATTGGGCAAGATGATGCAGTAACAGCAGTTGCAAATTCAATCAGAAGGTCGCGGGCAGGCTTGCAAGATGAGAATCGCCCTATCGGTTCTTTTATCTTTCTTGGAACAACCGGTGTAGGCAAAACTGAATTGGCAAGAGCACTTGCAGATTTTCTATTTGATGACGACCATGCAATGGTTAGAATAGATATGAGTGAGTACCTTGAGAAATTCAGCGTTTCAAGATTAATAGGAGCTCCCCCGGGATATATCGGATATGAAGAAGGAGGTCAACTTACCGAGGCCGTAAGAAGGCGCCCTTACTCGGTTGTACTGCTTGATGAAATCGATAAGGCTCATGCTGATGTGTTCAATGTATTACTGCAAGTACTTGACGACGGCAGGCTTACAGATAATCAAGGAAGAACTGTTAATTTCAAAAATACTATTATCATAATGACTTCCAACATTGGCTCACACCTTATTCAGGAAAAACTTGACCAACTTACCGACGAAAACTCAAATGAAATTATGGGGAGCTTAAGAATTGCTTTAAGCGAACTTCTTAAACGAAGCATTCGCCCGGAATTTCTAAATCGTATTGATGACATTGTACTGTTCAAACCATTGAGCAAAAAAGAGATTCGCCAAATCGTTGATATTCAGTTAAAACAATTCGAAGAATTACTGGTTGGGAAAAACCTTTCCTTATCGATTAGTGATGAAGCTAAGGACTGGCTCGCCGAACTAGGATTCGATATTTCATTTGGTGCCAGGCCGCTGAAACGGACTATTCAAAGGCATTTAGTTAATCCCCTCTCACAAGAATTGCTTGCTAATAATTTCGAAAGAGGCGATACGATTGTTGTGAATGTGGGAGACAGAGGGAATCTATTATTCAGCAAAGGCTGAGCAGCAGATTTTTATTTTCTTAATAAGTCCCGAACTTCTTGAGAAAACTTTGTCAGGAAATCAATTGCAACTTCAGGAAATTCAAATTCTTTCTTGAGAATAAGTTTTATTGAAGTTGCCGTGTGCTGAAGTTGAATAGACTTACTGTAGTTATCGCTGATATGATGAGCAAGTTTTCCAAACTTTGTTGTATAGTATTCCACATTATCCCCCTTGGGCAGAACAATTATGGTTTGCTTCCGTTGGATGATAATCCGTTCAAAGAATGCCCTGGATGCATAGTATTTAAGTTGTGCACTCTTGAATAACCGTTCAACTATTGAAGGCAGTGCACCGAATCTGTCACGCATCTCTTCCCTAATCTCATTTAACTCCTCTATTTGATTGATTCCGTATAGCGCTGTATAGTAGCTTAGCCTGTCAATTTGCTCTGAGATGTATGCGTTAGGAATGCCAATTTCAAAATATGATTCAATTGAAGCATCTGACTTCTTTTCGGTAGTAGGAAAATCTTTAAATATATCGCTAAACTCTTCTGACCTGATTTCTTCTACAGACTCATTAATCAACTTTATATATAAGTCAAAACCAATCTCGTCAATGAATCCTGTCTGCTCAGTCCCAAGCAAATTACCTGCTCCGCGGATTTCTAAATCGCGCATGGAAAGATTAAATCCCGAGCCGACATCCGAATATTCTTCAATCGCTTTTAGTCTTCGCAACGAATTTTTATTTAATGCATTAAGCGTAGGCACCAACAAATACGCATAAGCCTGCCTGTCGGAACGGCCTACACGGCCTCTCAACTGATGAAGTTCTGCTAATCCAAATCTATCTGCACGATTAATAATGATAGTATTCACATTCGGAATATCTAAACCTGACTCAATAATTTTTGTAGCCAAAAGGATATCATATTTTCTATGAAGGAATCCATGAAATACATCTTCAAGTTGAGTTGCTTTCATTTGTCCATGCGCAACGGCAATTTTAACTTCGGGAAGTTGTCGTTTTAAATATGATGCAAATTTTTCTATTGACTGAATTCTATCATGCACCACATATACTTGTCCGCTTCGTTTCAATTCAGCAATTACCCAATCACGAATCTTTGCACTTTCGAATGATTCAACTCGGGTATAGATTGATTGCCTATTTGGCGGCGGAGTAGCGATAATCGATAAATCGCGTGCACCTAACAATGATAGATTAAGTGTCCTTGGAATTGGAGTTGCGGTCAAAGTTAAAATATCAATGTTAAGTTTATAGCTTCTTAGCTTTTCCTTTGACTTTACTCCAAATCTATGCTCCTCATCAATAATGAGAAGACCCAAATCCTTAAAACCAACATCATTTGAAAGCAGTCTATGAGTACCGATTACGATATCAACTTTGCCTTCTTTAATTTCTTCAACAATTATTTTTTGATCAGCCTTAGTTTGAAATCTCGAAAGGGCTTTTACACAAACCGGAAACTGAGAAAGCCTATCTCTAAGCGTATTAAAATGCTGTTCGACAAGGATAGTTGTAGGTGCTAATATCGCAACTTGCTTACCATCCTGAACCGCTTTAAATGCTGCCCTAACAGCTATTTCGGTTTTTCCAAAACCAACATCTCCGCACACTAACCTGTCCATCGGACTTGCTGCTTCCATATCCGCTTTAACTTCGCTGGTAACTTTCGATTGATCAGGAGTATCTTCATAAATGAAAGACACTTCCAACTCCTGCTGCCATACGGAATCAGGACTGAATGCATATCCGGAACTTAATTTTCTTCTGGCATAAAGCTCAATTAATTCCCTTGCTGCTTCTTTAATTTTCTTTTTAGCTTTTTTCTTTTTATTTGCCCATTCCAATGAACCAAGCGTTGCAAGAGTTGGAGTTATCCCCTCTTTTGCAGAAAACTTTTTAACAAGATGAAGGTAGTTCAGGTTGACATATACAATCCCACCATCATTATAAAGAAGCCTCATTGATTCCTGAGTTGTCTCCCCTATTGATATTTCTTCAAGTCTAGTAAACTTTCCGACACCATACTCTTCGTGTACGATAAAATCGCCGGGCTTTATAGATTCAAGCTTCTTACTTTTTTTCTGAGCCTTGACAATCTTTGAAGGTAGTTTCGTTCTATAAGGCTTATTGAATATTTGATAGTCTGTAAATAAAGCCACTTTGTCCAAAGTGTTTACAAAACCTTCCTTCAATGGGAGAATGATTAGCTTTATTTTGCCTTCGTCAAGATAATTTACAAGCGTAATACTGGGGTCATTAAATACATCAGTGTAACGGTTAAATTGCAGTTCATTTTCCACTGCTATGTATACACGATAGCCTTTAGAAATAAAATCTTGAATAGAAATAAATAGAATTTTGTAATGTGAGTTTATCACAGGAGCAGAACCTAATTCGAGATTAACTACATCGGCAGCAAATACTCTTTGATAAATCCACCTTATATTCTCTTTCAGTATAAGCACTTCGTTAAAATATGTATCGAACGATTCATCTTCAATTTTTGTCTCAACTTCTTCATCAGAAAAATCTAAATCGGGAGGTATCTCAGCATCCTCATCGATTATCGATGCCTTTATTGGAATAATCTTGGGAACATCTTTAACAACTGTCGGAGATGTTGACTGCTTCATAGATTCTTCATCAACAATGAAGAGAGGATTTCCCAAGTAATCATAAATTGAATCAAGCGAAAACTGTGCAGTATTTTCAGTACTTACCTGTGCCGCCAATGTTATTTTTTCAGCAGGCTCAACAGATCGTTGACTTTCAGGATCAAAATATCTAATTGATTCTATGAAGTCACCATCAAATTCAATACGGACAGGAAGGTTTTCACTGTATGACCAAAAGTCAATGATAGCACCTCGTTTCGCAAAGTCACCGCGTTCCTCTACAAACTGTTGCTTTTGATAGTTTAGAATATTCAGATAATCAAGCAAATCATCATACGAAAGTGTTGACCCTGATTCTATAGTTGTGGTGTTTGTGTTAAAGGCTTCTTTGGTCGGGAGATTAATTGAGAGTAATTGATGTGTGGCACAGATGATATAATTGCTGCGCTTACCAAGATAAGTCAATTTTTCCTGTAAGGAACTTATTGAATAATCAGTCACTTCAACAACCAATTCGCCAAAACCTAATAGCGTTAACTCAACCGATAGCTCCTGAACTTCCCTGCTTGTACTAAGCAGCACAACAATCTGCTCATTGTGTTTTGACAACTCATAAATCACCAAGGCTCTTGACGAACCATGCATCTTGGAGATTGAGCATAAGTTATTTTGCCAACCATGCTGAATTTTAGAGAGAAC
>CAIWTC010000282.1 GCA_903915485.1 uncultured Ignavibacteriales bacterium
ATATGACAGAAAACGAAATTTCAAAGTACATAATTGATTGTGCAATAAAGGTTCATAAGGCTCTTGGCCCGGGGCTTTTAGAGTCTGCTTATGAGGCTTGTTTAGCTTTCGAGCTTAGAAACTGCGGATTAAATATTGAAACTCAAAAACCGCTACCTGTAATTTATAATGATATTAAATTAGATTGTGGTTATAGGATTGATGTTTTAGTAGAGGGGAAAGTGATAATTGAACTTAAAGTTGCAGAAGCATTAAATGATGTGCATTTTGCCCAAATACTTACTTACCTAAAACTGTCAAACTGTAGGTTGGGACTCTTAATTAACTTTAATGTAACAGTTTTAAAAAACGGAATTCGGCGAGTAGCAAATAAACTTAACGAATAATAAATTAAACAACGTATTACACGAAGAACGCCAAGTGTTTATAATGATGTTATGATTATTAGACCAAAGGCTTTGCGAACATAGCGACCTTTGCGGTTAATGGTCCACATTTAGATGAAAATAAATATTAATTTATAATGATAGAAAGAATTAAATATGAATAAAAAAACAATTGAACAAGTGGAACTCTGCTGTAAAAGAGTGCTTGTGCGCGTTGATTTCAATGTGCCCCTGGATGAAAATAAAAATATAACTGACGATAAACGAATCGTTGAATCGCTGCCTACTATTAATAAGATTATTGCTGAAGGCGGCAAAGCAATTTTGATGAGTCACTTGGGCCGCCCAAAAGGACAGGTAAACCCTAAATATAGTTTGGCTCCTTGCGCTAAACGATTAGGCGAATTGATTGGCAAAGAAGTTAAAATTGCTCCTGATTGTATCGGTGCGGAAACAAAAGCACTCGTTGATGCTATGCAGGCGGGCGATGTAGTTCTTCTTGAAAACCTCCGTTATCATGCAGAAGAAGAAAAGAACGACCCTGAATTTGCAAAACAACTTTCAGAACTTGGCGCCATTTATGTCAACGATGCATTCGGAAGCGCACACAGAGCACATGCATCTACTGAAGGTGTAACAAAGTATTTGGCGGTGTCTGTCGCAGGTTACCTGATGAAGAAGGAACTCGATTATCTCGGCGGAGCAATCTTGAATCCTAAACGGCCTTACTGTGCAATTCTCGGCGGAGCAAAAATTTCCGGAAAGATTGATGTTATCAACAATTTGTTAGATAAAGTTGATATAATGATTATCGGCGGCGGAATGGCTTATACATTCTTCAAAGCACAGGGATATGAAATTGGTACTTCACTTCTTGAAGCAGAAAAAATTGATATGGCAAAAGACTTGCTTGAACGCTTCAGCAAGTCTAATGTTAAGGTATTGCTTCCTGTTGATACTTTAGTTGCATCAGAGTTCAGCAATGATTCGCCTGCAACAGTTGTCAGGTCAAATGAAATTCCTGCGGATAAAATGGGAATGGATATCGGTCCTGAAACAAGAATATTATTCTCATCAGCAATTCTTGAATCAAAGACAATCGTATGGAACGGACCCATGGGTGTTTTTGAATTTGATAATTACGCAAACGGAACAAATCAGATTGCAAATGCATTAGTCGAAGCAACAAAGAGAGGTTCAATTACCGTAATCGGCGGCGGCGACTCAGCAGCGGCAATTGCTAAAGCAGGTTTAGAGAATGAAGTTTCGCATGTCTCCACAGGCGGCGGTGCTTCACTTGAATTCCTTGAAGGAAAAGTTCTTCCGGGTGTTGAGGCTTTGAACGAAGCGTAAGCATTTTAAGATAAACTTTTAATTTTTTACTCCCGTTCTCAGTGATGAGGGCGGGAGTTTTTTAATTTAAGGAGTTTGTTTCGTGCTGGGATTTTTAGGATTTAACCACAATCCGCCATGGGCGGACACAAGGGTAAGGCACGAGGGACACAAAGGGGATGCTTAAACAAAAATAGTGCATACACTGTTTCGTATGCACTATATCAATTGTCAGTTGAGCATGTTAACCTATGTTTACTTCAGTTCCAGCGCGGTTGAAATAATTTTATCCAAGTCAATCATTTCGATGCACTCCAAGTTGTTGGGGCATTTTTTCTTCCAGCATGGAGCGCATTCTAAATCTTTAGGGTAAAGTTTTATTC
>CAIWTC010000283.1 GCA_903915485.1 uncultured Ignavibacteriales bacterium
CCGATCTCTGTAGTTTATTAATTATATATTTCGTATATATATGATATACATATCGGCAATTATATAAACCATTGGTTTGTAAATTGCTGTTTTCATCCATTAAACATATACGAAGTATGAGTAAAATAAACCAACTTTTCTTAGAGTGGCCAAAGGGAACCATAAAATCATCCCGGGAGCTTAGGGACCTAGGCTACAGTTCTCAACTCTTAAAAATCTATGCGAACTCCCGGTGGATAAATCTCCTAGGAAGAGGGGCTTATAAACTCTCGGATGATAACGTTGATTGGCAAGGTGGGCTTTATTGTTTACAAAGAAGAGCAGAAAACAGAATACATGTTGGAGCGAAAACAGCACTGACTCTGAATGGTTATACCCATTATGTAGCTCAAGAACAAAATGCAATCGAGTTATTTGGAAATACAACAGATACACTCCCTGCATGGTTTACGAAACAGATATGGATGGAAAAAATAAAGTATTTCGGTACCGGTGGATTTCAGTATGATAATCTCAAAGTTTTTTCTACGATTGACCTGAATAATATACCTATAATGATTTCCTCTGCAGAATTAGCAATACTGGAAATGCTGTTTCTGGTTCCAGTAGTTCATTCATTCAACGAGGCAAGTTTGATAATGGAAACACTGACATCTCTGCGAGTGGAGATGGTGCAGTTTATTTTAGAAAGTTGTAGCTCGATAAAAGCGAAAAGACTGTTTTTATATCTTGGTGAAAAACATAATCATAGCTGGTTTAGTCAGATAAATCAGACAAATATTGATCTGGGAAGCGGGAAAAGAGAAATCGTAAAAAAAGGAAAATTAAATAAAAAATATAATATAACTGTTCCGGTGGATTATGAAGAATAGTCAATACTTCAAACAAGCAGAGTTGTTATTGAGAATACTGCCAATAATCAACCGTGAGAGTATTTTTGCCTTGAAGGGAGGAACGGCTATCAATTTTTTCGTCAGAGATATGCCAAGATTATCGGTCGATATAGATCTGGCATATGTACCTGTGAACGGGAGAGCGGAGGCTTTACAAGATATTTCAAAGTCGCTACTAAGGATACAAGAAAATATATTAAAATTAATACCGGATGTGCGGAGTCAAAGCAAAACAGTCGATGGCTTGGAAGTTGGGTTGATTATTAATGGCAGGCAGACTACTGTTAAAATTGAACCAAACACTACCATCCGTGGGACGGTATTTCCAACGACCGAGTATAAACTTTGTAGAAAAGGGCAAGAACTTTTTGAGCTCTCCGTTAATGCGAGATCTCTAGTGAAGGAAGAACTATATGCGGGGAAAATATGCGCTGCACTGGATAGGCAGCATCCACGGGATATTTATGATGTAAAACTACTTTTTGAGAATGAAGGAATAACGGAATTAACAAGAAAAGCTTTCATTATTTATTTAATCAGCCACAATAGACCTATCAATGAATTGTTAAACCCAAACATATTGGACATTTCTGTATTATTTGAGCAGGAATTTAAGGGTATGGTAAATGAACCGATTGAATTGAGCGAATTGCTAAGCGTTAGAGAAAAACTTTTTATGGAAATTAAAAATATGTTAACAGATTCCGAGAGACAATTCCTTCTCTCTTTCAAATCATTGAAACCTAAATGGAATCTGTTGGACATTCCCGAGATCCAAAATCTTCCGGCTGTCAAATGGAAATTATTGAATTTGAAAAAAATGGATCCGAAAAGACATTCTGAATCGGTGTTGAAATTGGAGAAAACTCTTTTGAATTCGTGAATAAAATTTATGAGTTCAGGTAGCAAAAATGTAGCAAAACTTACCACAGGGTAGCCCAAGTTGGACCGCGACCCTTTGAAAACAGCTTAAAAACGCATTATTTCAGCTATATTTCGCCCCCTTTTTTGCCTGTCACGCTGAAGGTCGCGAGTTCGAATCTCGTCGGCCCCGCTCTTATAATGCCTTGAAAGATAATAACTTACAGGGCTTCTGTGTTTTAAAGACTACCCTACTTTTTGTATTTGGTAACGAAACTTACCAAGGATTTACCAAAGCAAATAAAAGCCCCATAAGATTACACTTACAGAGCATTTTATTACTTCAGTTCCATAGCTAAAGCGCCGAGGTTATCATTTGCTAAAATTTATTAACTATGCTTTCGCTAAATTTTACGCAGGAAGTGTATATGTTTCAGTGAACAAATATGTTTGAACTTAACTTATAACTTTCATGACGAATACCAC
>CAIWTC010000284.1 GCA_903915485.1 uncultured Ignavibacteriales bacterium
CACTCTTTCCCTACACGACGCTCTTCCGATCTGTTCAACAATAATTATTTATTATTTATCTTTGACACTTGAAATTATTTTAATTCAATTTTAATATTTAACCAGTATAACTTATCATTAATGAAAATATACTTAAAGTCGTTCTTAGCTATAATGTTTATTCTTGCAGTAACTTCAACTAGTAAATGCCAGACAATGCATCATGGCGGCTATTTTAGCCCTACCGTTTCAATTGCTAAAATTAATTCTCAAACCGGTGTCATTACCGGGGGAAAGGCTATGTGGATAATTGGTGAACACTTTGGGCTAGGCGGAGGATACTACTCTTTAGTGAGTAATATTAATGCTGTAGATATTGGTAATAATGAAAGCTATAAATTGGGCATTAGTTACGGCGGGTTGGAGTTTACATATCTATTTTTTCCAACTGATGCTATTAGCCTCAGCGCCAATTTCCTTACAGCAGGCGGGGCCTTAAAAAAACCGGTTCAAGATTATAATGGTGATTTTCAGCTTTGGCAACCTGGTTTTTCATTTGGGTATAAGTTGAATGAATATTTTTCTCTGAATATAACAACCTCATATTCGTTCATTGGTAATCTCGGGAATTACCGCGGACTTACTTCAGAAAGTATAAAGGGATTTTCCTATTCACTCTCTCTATTGTTGGGGAGATATACATGGTGAAACAATTATTATTTATTCTTGTAATTTCAAAATTATTGTTTCCTTCGTTTGGTCCAGACAGCACTTCTGATATATTTGAAAAATCTGTTAATAGACTTGACAGTCTTCATATCAACCCATCTGAATTTCTATACGCAGGTGAGGCAAGAGCATCCCTAGATGGGGAGTTACCTTTGAGAAAAACCAATATCCGCCCCATCCCAATGTTGATTTTCGGTGGTGCTGGTTTAGGCAGTATGGTGGCGATTCATATTAATCAAAGAAATGCATGGTGGAGTAAAGACAGAAGCAGTTTTCACTTTCAAGAGGATTGGGCTAGCGCGTTGCAAGTTGATAAATTTGGACATGCTTATGGTACTTATATGTTCGCTTACGCATTTTCAGAAATCCTTCAAACATCAGGGCTAAGTCGAGATGATGCAGTTTTATATGGTACGATTGCGGGGGGTGTTTATCAAACCTATGTCGAAACTGAAGACGGTTTTGGGAAGTCTTGGGGATTCAGTCCAAGTGATTGGTACTTTGATATGTTCGGAGCCGGCTTTTTCCTGGCTCAGCACTATGTCCCTGATTTACAGAATTTTACCCCAAAATGGGAGTACGCATCAACAAAATGGTTAAATAAACCACAGATAGCCCGTCCGAATTCATTTATGGATGATTATAATAGCTCCACATTTTGGATTTCGGTGAATGTACATAACCTATTACCTCAAACGGCAAAAAGGTATTGGCCTGATTGGCTTTTCTTTGCGATAGGGTATGGCGGCGATGCAATCGATGTAAATCCAGATATTCTTTCAGAAAAAAGAATTTGTTTCTCGTTGGATGTTAGCCTCAAAAAAATATTACCCAAAATGTCCGGGCATCTCAACTGGTGGGCTCAGACATTGGATTTATTTAAGTTTCCGAGTCCAACATTAGAATTCCGTAATGGTAAATCAAGACTATATTTGCTTTATCCTTTCCGTTTTAATATAGGCAGGGTTAATTTTTAGACCTAAAAAGTTCATAATAATTCCAAAACAGGGGAAATATAACCTTTTTAACTCTTGTTAGAATTCCTTATATTGAAAGGTTATAACATTAATATTTATAATCAGAATTGCTAAATCAAAATTTGAGGAATCGACTTCGAGCAGCAAATAAAAATAACTAAAAGGTTAAATGCACGAGTGCTTGTTCTCAATCAGAGTTATGAACCTCTGTCTGTGTGCAACACAAAAAAGGCATTCATTTTGATTCTTTTAGGTAAAGCAGATGTAGTATGCGCGGACTTAAAAAAAACTATTCGTTCCGTTAATCATTCATACCCTTGGCCTAGTGTTATAAGGCTGAAGAAGTATGTCTCTTTGCCATATAAACAGGTTATTTTAACTAGGAAGAATATTCTAAAGCGGGACAATTACCTTTGTTCGTATTGCGGGAGAGGTGATTTAGCATTAACGGTTGACCATGTAATTCCAAAGGCACTGGGTGGAGCAGATACTTGGGAAAATATGGTATGTGCATGTACAAAATGTAATAATGCAAAAGGAAATAAACCTCTTGCAGAGTTTGAACTTAAATTGATTCAAAAACCATATGTACCTAATCACATTTTATTTATAAAAAATTCAGTCAGTAAAATTGACGAAAATTGGAAACCTTATTTATTCGTACACTAATAAATTAAATTGATGACAAAGAAAATTATATTAAGCGGAATGCGTCCTACCGGAAGATTACACATCGGACATTTCGTTGGCGCTTTAGAGAACTGGATTAAACTACAGAATGAGTATCAAAATTATCATCTCATAGCGGACTATCATGTTCTCACTACATCCCTAAACACAAAGAATATTTATCAGGATTCATTGGATATGCTTATTGACTGGATTGCAGCCGGCATAGACCCTGAGAAGAGTCCAATGTTCCGTCAATCACAGATTAAAGAACATACTGAACTGCAATTAATCTTTGCGATGTTAGTTACAGTTAATAGACTTGAAAGAAATCCTACATTGAAAGACCAGGTTCGGGACTTATCAATTGAAAATGTAATTTATGGACATCTTGGATATCCTGTACTTCAAGCTGCTGACATACTTCTCTACAAAGGAAATTATGTACCTGTTGGCGAAGACCAAGTTCCTCATGTAGAGATTACTCGAGAGATTGCACGCAAGTTTAATAATGCGTTTGGAGAAGTGTTCCCAGAATGCGAACCGCTCTTGACAAAAAGCCCAAGGCTTATTGGACTTGACGGTAATTCAAAGATGAGTAAATCTTTAGGTAATACAATTCTACTTTCAGATAGCCCAGAAGAAATAACATTAAAACTACGAAAGGCTGTGACCGATACTCAGAAGCAAAGAAAAGGTGACCCCGGCAGACCTGAAGTTTGCGTTGTCTTTTCATATCATAAACATTTCAATACCGATGAGGCCCCTGCAATTGACTCTGATTGCAGAGAGGGTAAGTTGGGATGCGTTGACTGCAAGCTTAAGTGTGCTGCCAAAATAAGTGAGTTCCTTTCTCCCGTATATAACAGAAGAAAAGAACTTGAGAACAAAACAAATTATTTAATTGAAACTTTAATTAATGGTGAACAAAGGGCGCGTGAAAAAGCGGTCGAAACCATGAAAGAAGTTAGATCAGTAATGCAGATAGGCTAATGCTTTATAAAATTAAATTGGACCACTTTGAAGGTCCACTCGATTTACTTTTATTTTTCATCAAAAGAGATGAACTGAATATTTATGATATTCCTATATCCACAATAACAGGAGAGTTTTTTACTTATGTTAATCTGATTAAGATTTTGGATTTGGAAATAGCCGGTGATTTTATTTTGATGGCGTCTACTTTAATGCACATCAAGGTTCGGATGCTTCTTCCTCGTGAAGTTGATGAAAAAGGTGAGGAAATCGACCCTAGAGCAGAACTTATTCAAAGACTGCTGGAATATAAAAAGTATAAAGAGATGTCAGAAGAGTTAAGCTTTTTTGAAGCATCACAAAGAAAAATATTTGTGCGAAGTAATTTTGATTATGATGAAAAAGAAGAACCGCCCGAATATGATATCCTCCTAAAGAATGTCTCCGTTTATGACCTGGCAAAAGTATTTCGCAGGGTTTTGGATAATGTTAAGAAGGAAGTTGTCCATGAAGTTAAAATGTCCAATGTTAGCATAGATGAACAAATTACTTTTATTATGGATAAACTGAAAAAATTTAATGAGCTTCACTTTTTAAGTTTAGTAGATGGTATCAGAGAGCGATTAAAGATTGTTGTTACCTTCATAGCTCTCTTAGAGCTTGTGAAGTCGCAGCAAATTGGAATTAAAGGGTCAGAAGATTTTAATGATTTTGTAATATTTGTAGTGAATAATGGAACCAATATATAATAATATAATAGAGGCTATTATTTTTTCATCTGATGAACCGATTAAGTCGGCTGAGATAGTTCGGGTGATTAAGGGAATGGATGGAGAAGAAACTGATATTAATGAGGTCAACATTGAAGAAGTAGTTGATCTGCTTAATGCCTCTTTAACAGAGACAGGCAGGCCATACTTAATTCAAAGAATTGCAGACGGATTTTTGTTTGCTACTCGTCAGGATTATGCGAA
>CAIWTC010000285.1 GCA_903915485.1 uncultured Ignavibacteriales bacterium
CACAAGTATTTAATGGAAAACTGGAAAGCTAAGATTTATCCTGCACTTAATGCAGAAGGTACTTTCGACAGGTTCTGGTTAAGTGTTCTTCATGACGGTGTTGTTGAAACAAAGAGTTCTGAATTCAAAGTACCTGCGATGAATCAATCAGCAGTTTCTCAGATTCAAAATGCTTTATCAAAATCAAGTTCACTAAGTCTGCTTGTTTTACCTAGTCAGGTTTTAGGAAATGGAAAGTATGCGCAGAACGGATGGCTGCAGGAACTTCCTCACCCTGTTTCAAAAGTTACCTGGGACAATTATGCAGCAATATCTGAAAAAACTTCTAAACAGTTAAATCTGAAAACAAATGATTTAGTTGAAATTGAAGTAAAAGGAAAGAGCATAAAGATTCCAGTTCTAATGCAGCCGGGCTTGGCAGATGATATCTTGGTTATCGAGTCAGGATATGGAAGAACAGATGTTTCTATTGTTGCGTTGAATGTCGGAGTTAATGCAAATAAACTTATCTCAAAAAATTATTCAGTTTCGCCTTTCTACTTTAACAATGTCAATCTAAAAAAACTTAATGAAGTTTATAAACTTGCATCAAGTCAGGACCATCACAACTATGATGAATCTCTCATTCAGGATTTACATAAAAAGAGAGAGATTATTCAAGAAGGTACTGTTGAAGAATATTCAAAAGATAAAGACTTCCTGAAAAAAGAACATAAGGCACTTGGAGAAAATATTTATACCGAGTTTAAATATGGCGAAGTGAAGTGGGGAATGTCTATTGACTTGAACAAGTGCACTGGATGCAGCAATTGTGTTGTGTCATGCGATGTTGAAAATAATATTCCTGTCGTAGGAAAAGACCAGGTTATGATGAGCAGGGAAATGCACTGGATGAGAATCGACCGATATTATTCAGGAACTCCTGAATCGCCGCAGGTCAGCACTCAGCCTATGCTTTGTCAGCATTGCGATCAGGCTCCATGCGAGAATGTGTGCCCGGTGGTTGCAACGACTCATAGTCCCGACGGATTGAATCAAATGATTTATAATAGATGCGTTGGAACAAGATATTGCTCTAACAACTGTCCTTATAAAGTCAGAAGATTTAACTTCTTTAATTTCAGAGACCATTTTGCAAGTGGGCATTATTTGAAATTACCTGTTACCTTAGCAGCAAATCCTGAAGTGACTGTCCGTTCAAGAGGTGTTATGGAGAAGTGTACATTCTGTGTTCATAGAATTGCTGAAGGCAGGGCAGATGCTGTCCGTGAAGGAAGAGTATTCGATGGCGCAGGAATTACTACTGCTTGTCAGGATGTTTGTCCTTCTAACGCTATTGAGTTTGGCAATGTTAATCTGAAAGACTCTAAGATAGCAAAGAAAAGAAACTCTGAATTGGGTTATTCGGTTCTTGAAGAATTGAACATTAAACCTAATGTGACCTATTTAGCAAAATTAAGAAATATAGAATCGGAGAAAGCATAAGTGAACAACGATTATTCCCGTGAATTACCGGTTGTTGAGGGCAGGCTAACGATTGCAGAAATCGAAAGTCTGATTGCTAAACCGTTAAATGAAAAACCAAATAAGAAATTTTATATAGCTTTATCTATTTCGCTTTCTCTATTGATGTGGGGAGCATACTGTCTTGTAATGACTCTTTATTACGGAACAGGAATGTGGGGAAACAATCAGCCTGTGGGTTGGGCATTAGATATTGTTAACTTTGTGTTTTGGGTAGGTATTGGACATGCAGGAACATTGATCTCTGCAGTGTTATTTTTACTGAGACAAAAATGGCGCACAGGTATTGCAAGATTTGCAGAGGCTATGACTATCTTTGCGGTTATGTGTGCGGGATTATTCCCTGCGTTGCATACAGGTCGCCCATGGTTAGATGGATACTTGTTCCCATATCCTAATCAGCACCGTTTGTGGGTCAACTTCACTTCACCGCTTCTTTGGGATGTGTTTGCAGTTTCCACATATTTCACAGTGTCATTAGTGTTTTGGTATATAGGACTTGTTCCTGATTTTGCAACACTTAGAGATTCAACTTCATCCAAAGTTAAGAAAACTCTTTATTCAGTATTTTCACTCGGATGGAGACATTCACACAGAAACTGGCAGCACTATGAAAAAGCATATCTACTGTTGGCAGGTTTTGCAACACCGCTGGTTCTTTCAGTGCATACAATAGTAAGCTTTGACTTTGCTGTTTCTATCATTCCCGGATGGCATGCAACGATTTTCCCTCCTTACTTTGTCGCAGGTGCAATTTTTTCAGGGTTTGCGATGGTTGTTACAGTTTTGATTTTTGTCAGAAAAGTATTTGACCTTGAACATATCATAACTCTGAATCATCTTGAGAAAATGAATAAAGTAATTTTAGCAACGGGAATGATGGTCGGTTATGCCTATGCTATGGAATTCTTTATGGCATGGTACAGCGGAAATCCTATTGAACAGTTTGTATTTATCAATAGAGCGTTTGGACCGTATGCCTGGGCATATTGGATAATGGTTAGCTGCAATGTGATTTTCCCTCAGTTATTCTGGATTAAGAAAATAAGAACAACAATCCTGCCGATGTTTATTCTTGGCGGGGTTGTTAATATAGGTATGTGGTTCGAAAGGTTTGTTATTATCGTCACTTCTCTGTCGCGCGACTATTTACCGTCGAGCTGCGGAATGTACACCCCGACGATTTATGATTTGGGAATACTGATGTTCTCGTTCGGACTGTTTTTCACAAACGTTTTATTATTCGTAAGAGCTTTACCTGCTGTTTCAATCGCTGAGGTTAAAGCGGTTGTTGAC
>CAIWTC010000286.1 GCA_903915485.1 uncultured Ignavibacteriales bacterium
AATATTGTAGGCTTTGCAGGCCGTGCATTTACTGATACCAATTTCACGGGTCTTGCAGTCGGAGCTACAGGAATAACCTCCTGGCCTGCTGATAGTACAACAACTATTGCTAACTCATCATTCTCCGGAATAATTTCAAGTACCGGCGTTATCACCACTCGTTATATAGATTTTACAATTTCTCCTACTTCAGGAAATAGTCTTACAATTGAGAATATTTCTGTAAAACTTACAGAAGGCGGTTCAGCCACTAATATAAATGCTGTCCTCGGCTATTCAACTGATGGTGAAAATTTTACACCCTTCAACTTAAACGGACTTACAGGAAATCCTCTCCCTGCAAATATTTCACAAACTTTCACAGCTAAACCATTACTTCCAGTAAATAGTGGTGGAACTGTAACAGTTAGAATTATTTTATGGAGAAAAGCTAATACCGCTGCTGCAGCAAGTACAGTTTATATTGGACCGGTTGTCATTTCATCAGCACTTCCTGTATTAAACAAAGCTGTTTCTGCAACATGGGCATTATCTAAAAATGGCGCACCTGTTATAGTTGGAAATGTTGCTGCTAATACAATTGATACGAGCAGTACTTCCACTAATTTATTCGGCTTTGCAGGTCATACTTTTGCAGATACAAGTTTTACCGGACTAGTATTGGGTGCAACCGGAAATACTAATTGGCCTGCTGATAGTACTACATCAACTGCTAATTCTTCCTTTACGGGAATTGTTACAGGCACTGGAAGAGAAGCAAAACGATATATTCAGTTTGCGGTTAGTCCAACTTCCGGAAGCAGTATAACAATAAATAATATTTCTGTACTTCTAACTGAAAGAGGTTCTTCAACAAATATCAATGCTGTTTTAGGATATTCAACTGACGGAATAAACTTTACAACATTCAACGCTAACGGAATAACAGGGAATGCTCTTCCTGCAAACACGCAAGTCGCATTCACTGCAACTCCTTCATTAAATTTAGGAACAACAGGAAATGTGTATGTTAGAATTATCTTATGGAGAAAAGCTAACAGTACCGCTAGCGCCAGCAGCGTTTATGTAGGCACAGTTACTATTTCAGGAACAAATGATTCAGCCACTGCTATTAATGACGGCACATTGGCTGTTAAGAACTTCACACTCGAACAAAACTTCCCTAATCCTTTCAATCCTAGCACTGTAATTAATTATGTTATTCCTGTTGAAAGTAAAGTAAACTTAAAAGTTTATAATTCTTTAGGCAGCGAAATAACTGAGTTGGTTAATGAAACACAGCAGGCAGGTAGAAAATCAGTTACATTTAATGCTTCAGGTTTACCTAGCGGAATATATTTCTACCATTTACAGGCCGGAAGCAATATTAAAACAGGTAAAATGATTTTAATGAAATAATTTAACTCTCCCATAGAAGAGTTCAATTACTATGTTTGATAAACGCAATCAGATAAAAGCCATTGGAAGAGTAGCGGTAAAGCAGTTTAGTTTTATCGTTATTCTTCAATGCTTAATATTTGCAGGAACTGCCGAGGCGATAAGCATCACGAAGATTGCAAAGATTCAAACACCAGGTATTCTATCATTAACAGCAGATTCGAAGAGTAGTCAAGGACTTATTAAATGGAATGCAGTTAAATTTGTTATTGATGAATCAACCGGAGTTTGTGAATATTCAAAAGATACAGTAAAAGCAGTTGGGTCCTCCGCACAATTTAATATTAATAATGAGTCCGGTAAGTATACTTTTTACAAGTTAATTGCCAGTGATGCAGTTCAATCTGATTCTCTCACTATTCAGGTGCTGTTGAGTGGTAAGGTACAAAAGTATCTATACTCAAACAATTCTATCTCCGATTATCCTATTCCCGTGTGGATAGTACTTCCTACAAAATATTCTTCCAATTCAAAATTTATACTTACGATGTGCGGAATAAGCCGCAACGCAATAGGCATGGCTTCATACTGGAGTACATTTGCAGAAGACAATAATTATGTTGTCGCCGCACCTGATTTTAACGCAAATGATTGGTCCGGCAGTTCATACTCTCAGGGAAATATTTTCTCAGGAGCTAATGGAAGCGGAACTCTAAATAAAAAAGAAAGATGGACTTTTAATATCGTGAGTGAAATTCATCGTGAATTGTATACTTCTTGCGGATTAAAAGATTCTACTTATGAGCTTTGGGGATTTTCAGGAGGAGCACAGTTCGTTCATAGGTTCGCAATGTTTCAGAATGATAATTTGGTTTCGCGATATACTGCAGCAAGTGCAGGGTTCTACTCAGTGCCGGATTTAAATATTGTATTTCCATGGGGAATGAAGCATAGTGCATTTAATCTGAATCAAAAAGATATAATTGAATACACAAAAAAGAATTTAGTTGTTATGTGCGGTTCAGAGGATACGGCAAGGGATAAGGAATTTAAAACAGATGAAAAATCTGATACACAAGGATTAAACAGGCTTCAAAGAGCTAAATATTTTTATAATTCAGCCAAACAGATTAATCCTGATTTAAAATGGAAAATAATAATTATTCCTGCAGTTGCTCATGAAGCTAGAAAGATGTCTATTGCCGGAGGTAATTACATACTCAATAATCCCGTTCGTCCGAAAGATATTAATAATGAACTATAGAATTGCCAGCAATATCAAATTGCTGTTAAATGTTTTCGTCGCACTGTTTATCATCGGCAATAGAGACATAAGTGCTGTTACTATTAAAAAAATGGCTAAAATTCAAGCAGCAGGTAATGTTGTTTTCAAGTCAACAAAAACTCTTCCTTCAAGTGTTATTAAGTGGAAAACAACTCGTTATTACATCGATGAATCAAGTGTAGTATTAACAAATGCTACTGATACTGCAAGCGCTACAGGAGACTCGGCGCAATTTACTCTTGCAAAAACTACGGGCAAATATACATACTATAAAGTGTTTGCATATGAGGGTGCTCAGGCCGATTCGTTTGTTGTGCAAGTTCTGATATCAGGTGTTGTTCAAAAATATTTATATACAAATCTTGCATTGTCCTCATATTCAATTCCTGTATGGGTGGTTCTTCCAACAAAATATTCTTCATCATCAAAATTTGTCACAGTGATGTGCGGTATTAATAGAGATGCAACAAATTATGCAACATACTGGGTTCCTTTTGCAACCGCTAATAATTA
>CAIWTC010000287.1 GCA_903915485.1 uncultured Ignavibacteriales bacterium
AGCCGCGAAACCCCTGAGCGCACCAGAATGTTCCAAACCTTATTCCCCGGCGAAAGAGATTTAGGAGCAAAACTTGAAATCAGACCTCAAGACGGCCCTTTGAGCATTTTTAATCTTAAAGCGGGTCTATTCAACGGTAACGGAATCGGTGCTGAATCAGACAACTATAAGGATTTTATCGGAAGATTAGGGTTCTCACTACCATTCACAGAAACAAACCTCGCACTTGATGGTGGTGTTTCTTTATACAGCGGAAAAGTTAAATTAGATGCAGCTAAGAAAATTTATACACTTGATAACCCCTCAACAGTTCCAACCGCACAAGACGCATCAGTTCAATCAGCAAAAAGAAATTACTTAGGCGGCGATTTTCAACTTTACTATGACTTACCGGCACTCGGAGGCTTTTCTTTAAGAGGCGAATATATCTCGGGTAAACAACCCGGCTCTGCAGGCGATAACAAAGTATATTCCCGTTCACAGGGCGACATGTATTTAAGAAACTTTACGGGATACTATTTATGGTTAGTTCAAAATATCGGCAACGACAATCAGTTGATAGTCAAGTACGATGTTTTCGACCCGAACAAAGATGTAACCGGAGATGCCATCGGTAAAGTCGGCGGAAACTCAAAGCTTGGATTCGGCGATATTAAATTTACAACCATTGGATTAGGCTGGGTTTATCATTGGGATGCTAATGTAAAGTTCGTCTTCTATTATGATAAAGTTTCAAATGAAAAAATCAACGCTGCAGCAACCTCAGCAACATTATTAAACGGTGCAGGTGAATTAATCTATAAAGATGATGTACGCGACAATGTCTTTACCGTTAGAGTTCAGTACAAATTCTAATCGAAAACAAATATTTAGAATATCTTAAACATAAAGAGTATAAAATGAAAAAATTATTATTAGTTGTAATCAGTTTATTAGTTTCCTTTGGCTTCATGGGTTCCAAAAATACTATCACAGTAAAAGGTTCTGACACGATGGTTATTCTTGCTCAAAGATGGGCAGAACAATATATGGCAAAACACGGTGATGTAAATATTCAGGTTACAGGCGGTGGTTCAGGTGTTGGAATTTCAGCTTTAATAAACGGAACAACCGATATCTGTAATTCCTCAAGACCTATGAAAAGCAGCGAAAGAGAAAAACTTAAAACCCGCTTCAATACTTTAGGAGTAGAAATTAAATGCGCTAAAGACGGATTAAGTGTTTATTTAAGCGAATCAAATCCTGTTAAAGAATTAACCCTTGACCAAATTAAAAAAATCTATACCGGACAAACTAAAAACTGGAGTGAAGTCGGCGGACCAAACGCAAAAATAAATATCTACGGAAGAGAAAACAGTTCAGGAACTTATGTTTACTTCAAAGATTTCGTTTTAAGCGGACAAGACTTTACCCCTTCTATGCAAAGTCTGCCGGGAACAGCAGCAGTTGTTAATGCAGTATCTAAAGATAAATACGCAGTCGGATTCGGGGGAGCAGCATATGCTAAAGGAATTAAATTTGCAAAAGTAAAAAAAGATGCTTCCTCACCTGCATATGAACCAAATGCTGAGAATGTAAAATCAGGCAACTATCCTATCACCCGCTTTTTATATATGTACACTCAAAGCAGACCTACGGGCGCGATGAAAGACTATATTGATTGGATACTCAGCCCAGAGGGTCAATCGTGGGTTGTTAAAGTTGGTTATTTCCCGGTTAAATAATGAATGATGAATTAAAAAGCACAAAAGCAACCAAAAAACGAAAATTCGCCCTGCCATCCCGGCTGGGCGAATTTTTCATTGAAAGCGGAATAAAAGCAGTAGCATTTTCTTCTTTTGCAGTGATCATTTTGATATTTATTTTCGTGTTCCGCGAAACTTTGCCGATTTTCTTTCCCGAAAAACAGTCAGCAGTTAAGCAGGAAGTTTTGCAGTCTGAATCTTACGGTGGTGATGAAACTGTTTCGGAAAACGATAAGGAAATTCAAAACAGAATTGACGCTTCCCAAACAATGGAAACCTCCGGTCAACACGGCAAAATCACAATTGAGAATCTTTCATCAAAAGATTGGCAACCTGTTTCTGCAAATCCTAGGTACGGACTTTGGCCTCTGTTCTTCAGCAGTTTCAAAGTTACTTTTGTTGCGATTATCATCGCAGCACCCTTGGCTATTTTAGCGGCTTTGTTCTCTGCAGTGTTCGCACCTAAACGGCTAAAGGAAATCATTAAACCTGCAATCGAAATGCTTGCAAGTTTTCCATCAGTAGTAATTGGATTTTTTGCAC
>CAIWTC010000288.1 GCA_903915485.1 uncultured Ignavibacteriales bacterium
ATTTTTGTAATGTCTTTTTCTCCATGCAAATCCGGAGATACATAAATAGTTTGTTTGCCTGCTTGTTTAAGTTCAATTACTTGAGAATTGTCTATCCAGGGAATGGAGAATTCATCCATCCACAGTAGCTTGACATCTTCGTTCTTTAAGTAAGCATCATAATACTTTTCATTTTCACTTAAGCGGTAAGCGACATTGAATCCCTGCTTCTGAATGGATTTCATAACGAATCGCGCCTCAGAAATATTTGGAATTACTAATTCAAAGTCAAAGAGGAAGCAGTAGCTTTGAATATTATTATTTCTGATCTTTTCTAATATGTCAATAATTGAATGTGGATTTTTTATGTTTAGTGCATGAAACTGGGGAGTTTTTATAGTTGAAAGAAATTTATCCACCTCATTCTCCTTGGTGGATTCATTTTCATCATGCGAAAGCACTAATTTAGTCTTGTCAACTGTGAAATTAATATCAAATTCAACATTCAGGTTTCTAGAAATGGCATCAGCTAGATAAGAAATCGAATTTTCCTTATCCGGGGCTTTCCCATTTATATTACCTCTGTGTGAGTATATTAACAAAATTGACCTTTATTTCTTTTTAAATGCTGTTATTGAACGATATTAACATTATTACTAAATATATTTATTATTGATTTACCCAAGAATTATGCCATCAAATTCTTAGAAAATTATTGGGTAAACCAATTATCCCGAGGGACAAGGTGTCCAAATATATTAAGATGGCTAAATATAGCCAGTGTCGTCGCGATTTAGAGTGGTTTTTCTGCATGTTTTAAGTTATTAACAAATTAGACAGTTACACTTTGGTACTTTATAATATTGTTGTTGATGAATATTAGCCATATTAACAGAGGAGTCGAAGACTTAAGCCAGTCACTCAGTTTAGGTAAGTTCGTGCCTATTATATAACTTCTTCCTGTCTTCGATATTTTGTTTGTGTCGGATTAAATTTATATATATAACTTTGTATTTGTGGGACATGGATTGCTTTGATACTTAACTCCGAAATAATATATTCTTGCATAATCAATTCAGGCCAAAATACTTCTTGACATTAGTAATGCGTTTAGTTAGATTTGGGAACATAAATTCCAAATATATAAAAATTGGAACAATGTGAAACTTATGTTTTCTGTTAAAAGTACTTTATCACCTTAAGGATACAACATAATGAGCGGTAATAATTTGGTTAATCAAGAGCGTTTAATTCAAAACTTCATGGCACTTGGGCTGATTGACGGAATTCATGGGAATGAATTAGAGATAGCACAAAATCTGCTTTTAAGACTGAAAGCCTTAGGTCTCGAGGCCTCCATGGATGACGCGGGGAAAACATTTAACGGAAATGCAGGAAATATTATTGCACGCCTCGAAGGTACGGTTGATGCCCCCTCAGTTTTCTTATGTGCACACATGGACACAATCCAATCTACAAAAAATCTCAAACATGTTATAAAGGACGGAATCATTTCCAGCGACGGAACTACAATTCTTGGCGGGGATAATCGCGCCGGAGTTGCTGTCATTCTTGAAATCCTCCATGTACTTAAAGAAGAATCATGTCCGCATGGACCAATTGAAGTATTGTTTAATGTTTGCGAAGAAGCAGGAATGTACGGCGCCAAATATGTTAAGAAGTCAGATTTGAAATCCGAATTTGGTTTTGTTTTTGATTGTCAAGCATCGCCTGGGGCATATATAATAGAAGCACCCGGAGCAGTTTCGTTTACGGCAATATTTCACGGCAAGTCTGCGCATGCTGCTGTTTCTCCTGAAAAAGGTATCAACGCAATCCAGATAGCGGGCAAGGCAATATCTCTACTAAAGTTAGGCAGATGGGACCAAACCGGAATGCTGAACATTGGAACGATTAAAGGCGGTACATCAATTAATGTTGTTCCGGATGTAGTTGAAGTCACAGGCGAGACTCGCAACGCAAATAAAGAAAAATTAGAAATGCAGTTGGAGTATATCCGTTCGGCTTTCGAAAATACTGCAAAAGAACTTGGCGGGTCTGTGGAAATAAAATTTGTTACTAAGTATGGCGGATATCAGTTTGATGAAAACTCTCCTGCCATTGATGCAGCTAAAAGAGGTATTACGGCGGCAGGTCTTGAACCCAAGCCGATTAGCTACCCGGGAGGTAGTGATGCGAATGTTCTTAATAATTCAGGATTCACTGCCTTAAATCTTGGTGTTGGATTCAAGAATGCACATTCATTCCAAGAGTGCATTGCAATAAATGATTTGACCGCTTCGGCTGAAATTGGATTGAATATTGTTTTACAGCATGCTTTGGCAATGAAAGTTGAGCAAACCGCGTGATAAAAAGAATTATTCCTATTGTTATTCTCCTCGTAACAATAGGAATTACTTCTGTCGTTTTTTCTCAAAGCGAAAAATCGCTAAGTCCAATAGAGCGTTCGGGCTTCAATAAATCAACTTCTTATTCTGATGTTGTCGAATTTCTCGATGTACTTTCCAAAAAATTTACTAACATTCATCTTGAAGTTATAGGAAATTCTGTTCAATCAAGAAAAATCCATTTGGTACATGTTATCCTATCAACAGAAAGTAAGAAAATCAAAGTTCTGCTGTTTGCTCAAATCCATGGAAATGAGCCTTCAGGCAAGGAAGTACTTTTGATGCTTTTGAATAAAATCTCCCAATCCGCAGAAACTGATATTCTCTCTAATATTGACTTATATATCATTCCTTTAGTCAATCCTGATGGCAACGAAGAGGGTAAACGAGCTAATGCTAACGGGGAAGACTTAAACCGCGATAACCTTTTGCTTTCACAGCCTGAGGTAAAAGCGCTTCACAAGGCCTATATGGAAATTGACCCTGATGTCTCACTTGACATTCATGAATATTCTGCCTTCCGAAAAGAATTTCGTAATGCAGGCTTCGTTCGTGCTATTGATGAGGAATTCGGTGCTCCGACAAATCCAAATATTTCACAGAGCATAAGAAATTTTGCACTTAAACAAGTATTCCC
>CAIWTC010000289.1 GCA_903915485.1 uncultured Ignavibacteriales bacterium
AGGATTTAAGTTGGTGGTAATATATACATCATTTAATCCAAGTGAATAATTTTTTGTACCCTCATAGAAATAATCCATATTCCCGTATAATTTATGGGTTGTCCCATACGGTGCAGCAAATGTATTATATTTATCTTTTACATTCGGGTCGGTTCCAGAGACAATATCAATTCCTGCTCCTAATTTAAGAGCTTCATATTTGTATATGCCTTGTGCCGACAAAAGGAATGAAGATACTTTTGCAGCGCCTTTCTTACCTGCCTGATATACAGCTTCCGCGACACTGGACAGTGGTCCGTACAATCCTCGATAATTTAGTCCCAATGTGGTTTGTGATAAATCTCTGTGAATACTATCTGATTTTGCCCTACCGGCATCATAATAGGCAAATACATCAAGTTTGTTTTCCTTATTTAAGGGTGCATTCAACCACAACCCGTAAACACTCGAACCTGAGTCTAATTTTGCAGGATAGTCATAGGATAATGCACCGGCTGTACTAACATAAGAAATACCTTTATTTTTTGTCAAAGCAAAGAAATCAACCTTAACCTCTTCCCCATAAGTAACCCTTAATCCATCCCATGTTTTTCCAATATATGACCATTGGCTACCACTAAAAAGTCTTTCTGTTCCAAACGATAATTCAAATCGCCCCACCTGAACATTTACTGGTAATTCAAAAATTTGGGTCAACTTAACATATGCCTGATGGATTTCAGCATTTTTTGTGTTTGTGTCAAGTCTTACCTCTTCACCATACACTCTTGAATCCTGAACCTGCACATAGAATAAACTCTTCTTTGAAATATTTGCCGTCAAACCGAGTCTTGTTCTCATATTTGTTGATAACTGCATATAGGTAGCATTAGAAAAATCTCTGCCGTCGAGTTCAGTTCTTACTTGTGCCTGACCCTCAAACTTCCAAACAGTTTCACTTTCCTGAGCAAACCCTACTGACAATAAAACCATCAACAACAAAACAATCACTCTTATTTTCATAACTTTTCCATGAATAATTAATAAATATTAAATTAAAATAAACACATATAATAAAAACAAAATCTATACATAATTAGTTCATGTTGCAGCCCTGAACGGCTAGCCCATAATGTTCTAAACCGTTATAAACAGTGCATGAAATCAGTCTACTTATGCAGGAGGAAGAGCGTCCTTAATACTTAATGCGATTCTTTTCCGTTCGACATTAATTTCAGTGATGATAACATCAACGATATCGCCGACTTTCAAAGCATCAAGCGGATTCTTGATAAATTTGTTTGCAATCTGTGATACATGAACCAAACCATCCTGTTTAACTCCGATATCAACAAACGCACCGAAATCAACAACATTGCGGACTGTACCTTTCAAGCGCATACCGACTTTAAGGTGTTCCATATTAAGCACATCACTTCTAAGTATAGGCTTTGGTACATCCTCACGAGGATCACGGCCCGGTTTCTTCAAGTTCTCTACAATATCAGCAAGCGTGGGCTCGCCAATCTGAAGTTCCTTTGCAATTTTGCCAATACCCTTCTGCTTGATGAAAAAGTCAATCATCACAAGTGAATCTTTTTTCTCTTTCAAATCAAGATTGAACATTGAAACAAGTTTAGATACCGCATCATATGACTCAGGATGAATCGAAGTATTATCCAAAAGATTTTCTCCTCCCGGAATGCGTAAGAACCCCGCAGCCTGTTCAAACACCTTCGGACCTACACCCGTAACATTCAACACTTCATCGCGGGAATTAAACTTACCATTAGTGTCGCGGTACTTAACTACATTATCCGCAAGTCGTTTACTTAGTCCCGATACATACGAAAGCAGGGATACCGACGCAGTATTAACATCAACACCAACATGGTTCACGCAGCTGATAACTACATCATCAAGCTTCTTTGAAAGCAGTTTCTGGTCGACATCATGCTGATACAATCCAACACCGATTGACTTAGGGTCAATTTTCACCAACTCAGAAAGAGGGTCCAAAGCTCGTCTTGCAATAGAGATATTACCTCTTTGACTTGCTTCCAAATCAGGGAACTCTTTCTTCGCAACTTCCGATGCCGAATAAACCGATGCACCTGCTTCATTAACCATCAAGTAAAAACAATCCAGTGAGTTATGTTTGATTAACTCCGCAACCATAGATTCAGTTTCGCGACTTGCAGTTCCGTTTCCGATTGCAACAAGTTCAACGCCGTACTTTTTAATCATCTTTAGAGTGATGTTCAGTGATTCACTCATTCTGCTTTTAGGCTCATGCGGATAAATTGTTGCACCTTCAAGATACTTACCGGTCTTGTCGATGACCGCAATTTTACAGCCTGAAACATACCCGGGGTCAATACCCATAATAATTTTATCGCTCAATGGGGGCTGCAGTAAAAGACTTTTCAGGTTGCCTGCAAATATTTCTATCGCGTGAACATCAGCCAACTCAGTTAAAGCATTACGAACTTCTTTTTCAACCGAAGGGAATATCAATCTCTTGAATGAATCGGTAATAATTTCTTTAAACAACTCTTCAAAGACCGTCAGACTCTTAACAAATGTTTTATATATACCGCCGTGAAAAGCTTCAACATCAAAAACAAATTCGACTTTCAAAAACTTTTCTTCTTCACCGCGGTTTAGTGCAAGCACCTGATATGATTTCAGTTTTAATATATCACAGCAAAACTCGCTGTAAACCTGATAAATGTCTTTCTTCTCTTTGTCCTTCATCTTCTCATTTTTAGTATCCTTGAGAGGATTATCTTCACGCTTGACAGATTTTAATTGCGATTCATTCGAGAGAGTTTCGCGGACAAACTGACGCACTTCTGCACTTTCACTAATCATTTCAGCAATAATATCTTTTGCTCCCTGCAGTGCTTCTTCTTCAGTGTTGACGCCTAATTCCGGATTAATATATTGTGCAAGTATTTCTGAAAGCGTACCGCTGAATTCAGGATTATCCAGAAGAAACATTGCCAACGGTTCAAGTCCTTTTGCTTTTGCAATAGTTCCGCGGGTTTTGCGTTTTGGTTTATAAGGCAGGTATAAATCCTCAAGTTCCTGAAGCTTTAGACTTGCATTAATTTTCCTCCGCAATTCATCTGTCAGTTTGCCCTGCTCTTCAATACTCTTTAAGATTGAATCACGCCTGTCATTAAGAATTGTTAGGTATGAAGACCGTTCTTCAATCATCCTTAACTGGTCTTCATCTAATCCGCCCGTTTTTTCTTTTCTGTATCGTGCGATGAAAGGAACCGTTGAACCCTCAGCAAAGAGGTTTAGTACCGTTGAAACTTGTGAGACCGTAAAAGAATTCTCTTTAGCTATAATAGCAGAGTAATCCATAGTGTATATTTCTCCTGTAGAAATCTAATTAAATAATAATGCTTATATATTAATTCATATATAATAAGAATGTGAGCGACGCAATGACATCAACTTTCAAAAACATTCTGTTTCAATTGACAGTTCAAAAATAAGAAATTATTGAACTTAAATCGGTGAATTTATTATTAACATATCACATTTATATATTGTGTTTCTCGCTGTACTTTTTATCTAATTTATTTACAAAAACTTTACATGTTATGTGGTTTTCAACGAACATACTTTAATATTTCAGTTGTCTGTTGCTCCTCGGAGATTCCATTCTTTCATAATATCTCGATGATTCTTCGGTCTTTATATCATTAATGATGTTTGCAAGATTAGTCGTCAACCTATTCAAATCTTCGGCAGATGCGGCTATTTGCTGAATTCCTGAGGCAGACTCCTGCGTTACATTGTTAATACCTTCAATATTCTTACCTATTTCTTCGGCAGCAGAGGATTGTTCCTCGCTTGCTGCGGCCACTTGAATTGCAATATCCGTAACCTTCTGCGCACCCGCAACAATTCTCTTTAGTGCTTCACTTGCTTCAGCCGCAAGTTTTTTGCCCGCTTCAACTTCTTTAGTGCCTTGTTTCATTGAACTGACCGCCTCAGTCGTGTCACTTTGAATTTGCTTTATCATTGAAGCAATTTCCTTTGTCGCCTTTGTTGTTCGTTCTGCGAGCTTCCTAACTTCATCAGCAACTACCGCAAAGCCCCGACCCTGCTCTCCTGCTCTTGCTGCTTCAATTGCTGCATTAAGCGCCAGCAGATTTGTTTGGTCTGCAATGTCGTCAATTACCTGAATAATCTCACCAATCTTCATGCTATTCTGCCCGAGTGTAAATACCATATCAGCAGAATGTTCAACCACAGTTGCGATTCTGTTCATGCCCTCCATAGTATCAAGTACAACTTTGCCCCCGATTTTTGCATCGCTTCCGGCAGCTTTCGCGCTCTCAGCAGCATACGATGCACTGCGAGTATTTTCTATAATTGTTTTTGTCATCTCCTCAACTGCTGAGGCAACTTCGGTAGTCTGCGCACTTTGCTCCTGTGCCCCGGCTGCCATTTGCTCCGCACTCGATGAGATTTCAGTTGCAGCACTTACAGTTGCTTGAACTGCCTCAGTAACAGTGTTCATGATACCGGAAAATTTTTTTATCGAGCGATTGAATCCATCGATTAATCTACCCATATCATCATCTTTACCTGATGTAACCGAAACAGTCAAATCACCGTCTGCAAATTTTTCCATTGCGGCCATCATAGTTTTTGTGCTTTCGGTGAGGTAATTTTCCATTGATTTAAGTTTGGTGACATCTTGAATCACTTCAATGTGCCCCACTTTTTCTCCGGAAGTATTCGTCAAAAATGAAGTATCTACATGATAGTTGCTGCCGAACTGCTCAAAGAATGTTTCCCTTTGACCCTTGCGTAATCTTTCAACACCGCAATTGCCGGTTTTACAAATACCCGCATCCAAGTTGCTGCATTTCTTTCCTATCACTGCAGAGCGTGTCGTCTTCAGCATCTTTTCAAAAGGCTTGTTTATGAAAGTCCAATGCATTTCAGTATCGGTAACAGAAACAGGATACGGAATTGAGTCAAGCAACTGCTCGTACCAAAACATTTTTTCGATAACAAGGGAAGTCATTTTTTTTAATGATTTTGAAAGCTTTCCAACTTCATCATTTCTGTCATACTCTAAAATTTCGGTATTGAATTTCCCCTCTGCAATCGCATCGGACGATTCATTTAGTTTTTTGAGCGGATTACCTATGTAATTAGACATTATCAACGCCATCAGTAATCCCAGCACGACACAAATAATTAACATGCGAACAGTATTAGTATTTGTAGAACTTGCTTCAAGTTGAGTGTTATTGTTTAGAATTTCCCCCGTCTTTTGATTTATCTCGATAAGTTTGTTCAGCGTAACATTTGCTTTTTTTCCGTTTCCCGTTAACTGTGCCAAAGCACCATCACTATCGCCTGCATCTACTAGCGAAATAGCGTTTGCTATTTGCGGTTTGTATTTTCCCCAGTATCCGTTTAGTTCTTCAAGCAGTGTTTTCTCTTCAGCACTTAGTTTTGTTTTTGAATATTTCAGAATTAAGTCGTCAATTTCTGAAATATATTTATTCATGTCACCCAAAACCTTCTGCCTTTCTGCAGCAGTTTTGAAGATGATATATTCTCTTATATTGCTTCTGACAGTCATCATGAGAGTATTTGCCCTGCCTAAATCACTTATAGGCACCAACCTGTCATTGAACATCTCTTTAGACACTCCCTCTATCGAGTTAAGTGCATTATAATTTACATAACCAGAAATTGCAAACAAGATAGTCAAGACAGAAAAACTTATGAATATCTTGACCCTTATTGAAGCATTATTTATCATTTTTAACATAGCCTACATCCATTCCAATAATTTGATTTACTATATAGTATTCTTATATCTCCCTAAAGAAACTCATTATTCATGAACACTATTAATTATTTATCTTATTATCGAAAATTATCGACTAAAAGTTTAGCAATAAAAAAAGGCGAACCGAGGTCCGCCTTAAAAATATTCCGCTGACAAATATCAGTATTTATTTCATCAAAACCATCTTCTTACTTGCTGAATAAGAACCAGAACGAAGTGTATAGAAATATACTCCGCTTGGAATACTCTGCGCATCAAGTTTAGCGAAATGCATTCCCATTGACTGCTCCTGGTCAACCAAAGTTTTAACCTCATTCCCAAGAACATCATATAACTTTAAGGTTACTTTTGCATCCTGAGGAATTTCATAATTGATAACCGTTGTCGGGTTGAACGGATTCGGGTAATTCTGCCCAAGTACGAAAGATGAGTTCCGTAAATTATTTCCTTTATCATTGACGCCTGATATTTCATAACCGAATGCATAAAATTCATTCGCATCAATATTAGCATCACTGTTGCCTGTAGGAATCTGTTTCAGCAAAGCACCTGCATCAGCAGTTCCATACTGACCGACAGCGATATAAAGTTTTCCGGGAATATATCCGAACTGACTTTGAACATTGAATGTACCTTCAAGAACAGTACCTGCTGCTTTTGTTGCAGTACCAACTGCATTCGTCCACGCAACATAATTGTTAGTGCTTTCATTAGCTAGGAATAATGATGAACCAACAACTTTGCCGCCCTTTGCCCAAGGTGATGCAGTTAATGCGCGAAGAGAATCCGTCACAAAAAGAAATACATCGTTTCCTTCCGATTGCGCAGCAGGAGTAGCGACATAAAGATTTGTTCCGTTCCAACCAACATACAAGTTCTTTGTTCCATTTGCAGCAACTTTAGATGCAGAGGCATCAAGCATTCCGTCCATTACATAAGTAGTTCCGCCGCTGCCGCCTGTTCCGATAGTAATATGATAATTGTTATTGCTGTTGTTGTCCCAAGTATTGTCATCGTAGTGAATAACGAATGCAATTCTGTCAACAACCTGCTTTGCATTGTTGAAAGGTCCAATCTTTACAAAAACTGTCCCCGCTGTATCAGGTGCTGAAAAAGGTGTTTCAACCGAAGGGTCTGTTGGTGAAAATCTTACTGTTCCTGCAGGCCAATATGAAGAATCAGGAAGTGTCCAAACGCTTCCGTTATCATTCACGCCCCAGTGGAGTTTTCCCGCTTTTGCTTTTGTTATGATAATTTTAAGCGTATCGTTTTTAATAGGCGCAGTCGGGGTCCAAGAAATCTGCGATGAACCTGTTCCGCCACCACCGCCGCTTCCGGAG
>CAIWTC010000290.1 GCA_903915485.1 uncultured Ignavibacteriales bacterium
ACTTTTACTGAACTTGGGTTCCGCTGACTCAGTAAATCCTCCATAAATTTGATTGAAAGCCCCGAATCAACTATATCTTCTACAATTATCAAATCACGGCCGTTAATATCACAATTCAGCTCTTTCAACATTACAACCTTGCCGGATGAAATTTTGGAATCACCATAACTTGAGAGTTTAAGAAAATCTATCTCGCAGGGACCCTCAAATTGCTTTACTAAATCGGATAGAAAGATGAACGAACCATTCAAGATGCCAATGAATATCGGAACCTTATCCGCATATTCCAGCGTTAATTGCTTCCCAAGTGCTTGGATTCTTTGCTGAATCTGGTCCTCGGAGAGCATAATTTCAAAAACATCCTCACCTATCTTAATAGCATCCTCTTTTCTATAATTTTCGTATTAGAACTCTTAATTTAAGAATATTATTTGAATTTTTTTCTACTTTATATCGCTCGTCAAGCCTGTGTGTGACCACCCACACGACCTCATCTCCGCAACAGACCAAAACCGCATCCTTTTTCTTGCTGTGCAGCACTTTTTTCTCCGCGAGGTAGTCAGAAACCATCTTTTGACCCTTCATTCCGATAGGAATAAATTTGTCACCGTCCCGCCAATATCTTACGGTCAGTTCACCTTTAATTTTATCGGAGTCAACAAACTCGGCAAGTCCATTTTTACTGAACTCAACATCATCTATATCTATTTTTGATGCGAAAAAGGTATATTTCCCAAAAGCTGTTGCCTCTCCCCCAATTGTCAATTTACAAGGTCCTTCATCTTGGTATGATGCACCGCTTTCAAATAAGATTCCATCCCGTTCACGGATTGCTACAATATTTTTCGCAACATCGACCGTTGTCCCGACTCTTTTATCCAACAAAGAAACTATTTGCTCCGAGTTTTTCCGGGAAATCTTAATGGAATGTTTTTCCTGCAGCGAATTCTTTACAACTCTTATTTTTTCATCTCTGTCATACGCGCTCAAAAAATCATCCCGCAGCAACAGTCCGTCTCCACGCAAATGGACAGATGCGGCAATTAAGTCCTGCCTGCTTTTGAAAGTATTAATTATTATCCGGGCACTATCGGCAAGCCGCATGGAAGCATCAGTAATTGAAGGATTAATTTCCCTCAACAACGGGATAACCTGATTGCGGAGTTTATTCCTTAAAAAACTATTATCGTCATTCGTTTCATCTTTGCAGAATTTTATCTGTGCAGCGTTAAGCGACTCTACTATATCAATTTTATCCAAACCAAGTAGCGGACGAATAATGTTTCCGTTCAGAACAGGAGCAATTCCTCTTAGCCCATCAACCTCACATCCCTTTACGAAACTAAGCAGCATACTCTCAAGATTATCATCAGCATGATGCGCCGTCGCTATCTTATCAAATTTTATTTCTGTAAGTTTTTTTGTGAATGCGGAATAGCGGGAAATTCTTCCGGCCTCTTCCAGAGAGTATTTGTTTTTCTTGGCGAAATCTTTGATATCAACTTTTTCAGAATAGTATTCAACTTGAAATTCTTTACAAATATCTCTTGAATATTTTTCATCCGCATCAGCAGAATCACCGCGCAGACCATGGTTGATATGAATTGCGGCAAGTTCAATGTTGAAATATTTTTTATACTTAACTAAAAGGTATAACAGGAATACGGAATCAGCACCGCCGCTAAGGGCAATAAGTATCTTGTCCCCGGGCGTTATCATTGAATACTTCGATATCACCTCAAGAGTTTTACTCTCAAGTGACTTGATTAAAATCCTTGTTCTCTTAGCCATGCTTCAGTTATCTTGCTTTGCGGAGATTTGAAATTCATAATCCTGTCAACATACTTTCCAAGCACATCAAATTCCAGATTCACATGTTGACCAACTTTCATCATCCCAAACACTGTTGATTTCCATGTATGCGGAATTACTGCAACCTTAAATGAATTATCAGTGACATCGGCAACCGTCAGACTAACGCCGTCAACAGCAATCGAACCAATAGGGATTATAAACTTTGCATATTCCGCGGGATAGGAAACAACCACTTCGGAACTGCCTGAAAGATGCGTTATAGACTTTACTCTTCCGACACAATCCACATGACCAAGCACAAAATGCCCGCCAAGCCTGGAGTCCGCCTTCAAAGCGCGCTCAAGATTTACGGAAGTATTGGTTTCTATTTCGCCTAAAGTAGTTTTCTTGATAGTCTCTTCAACAGTATCAAACGAAAAAACATTATCCCTGATTTCCACAACAGTCTGGCAAACACCGTTGACACTGATGCTATCACCAACCGCAATGGAATTCATAACTGCATCAGCCTTCACGGAAAAACGCAATCCGTCCCCGACCGTCATCTTCTTTTGGACAAGTCCAATCTCTTCTATTAATCCGGTAAACATACTCAACTAAATATTATTATGTAATGAAGTAATTTAGCAAAAATTTTCCGTTCTTGAGTGCTTAAATATTGTGTTTTCATCACAACCCACGCGCTGAGTGCAACATACAAAGGTTCAAATAAAATTAATACTACCTTTTGAGACTCCCTTCTGTTTTAATATTCTACTCCCGTTGTCATTCCCAACCCGCCGGTCTCCGGCGAGATTGGGAATCCACTTTTTTCAATTTATAGAGTAGCAAGAATCAACAAACTCCCCATAATAGCGCAACATCTGTCTGAAATACAATAATGACAAATATCAATCCGTCAAATGTCATTAACCACACTCAGCTAAAAAATGAAACACATCAAAACTATATTAATCCTCAAAATAATTTATATTGCATACACTAATCACAAAAAATATTTATATGTTCGAAAAGAAAAAATCAAAATTCTATGTTGTTTGGAAAGGCATTACACCCGGCATCTATACAACATGGGCTGACTGCAAAGAGCAAGTAGATGACTTCGCCGATGCAAAGTACAAGTCATACGAATCATTCGCGGAAGCAAAAGCAGCATACGAGAGCGGCGCCAGCAAGAACATATACAAATCAAAAGCAAATACTATTGTTGATAAATCAATTCCCAAGCCGACGGGCAAAGCATGGTGCGTTGATGCGGCATGCTCAGGCAATCCCGGCAAAATGGAATATCAGGGAGTGGAACTCGACTCAAAACATTTAATGTTCCATAAAGGTCCCTTCAATTACGGCACTAACAACATAGGCGAATTTCTTGCAGTAGTGCATGCATTGGCCCTCTGTAAAAAAAACAACTACGATTTCCCGATATACTCAGACTCACTCAACGCAATCATCTGGGTCGGAAAGAAAAAATGCGGAACAAAACTAGCCCCCTCTAAAATGGACCCCGAACTCTACGACCTTATCCTTCGCGCCGAAGCATGGCTGAAGACCAACACCTACAAAAACAAAGTGCTCAAATGGGTAACCGAAATCTGGGGCGAAATCCCCGCCGATTTTGGAAGGAAGTGATTTTAATTATGAATGATGATTTACAATTAAGAAAAGTAAAATGCTAACGCCCACTACATGACCTTATGTTAAGAACTTAAAACTAAGTTATATATACTGTCGACCGTGAACTGAATACTGCCAACGCCTAACTGCCAAATCCCAACCGCTTACTTAACAAGCACCTATCATAAACAAAAACATCAAAATCCATATCCATGTCGGAAGCGTTTCCAATCCCTGAGGTCTATCGCTTGAATCTCTATATGACATTTCATTTTCTCCTTTAATAATTATTAATTAATCGTAACCGAATGAAACACACTAAGTGCTGTACGGAGCTCAATAACTAACCCCCAACTTTCCTCTCCGTATAGTATATATACACCCAATGAAATATCAAATAGATAATCATAGCACCCGCAGAAATTAGAAACAAAGCAAGCATCACCTTAAGCAGCAGCACAAACAATATAATACCCAAAAATGAACCCAACGCAAACTTCTCCATTGAACAAATACCTTTCTGTTTTTCAATAGTTAATTTATGCAGGGGGGAGTGGGAAACAGTATCATTTAATGATACTAATTTAGCCGCTTTGGGGAGAACTTCTCTTTTACCGGAAGAAGTGCAGCGCCGCCAAATGCAAAATACTTTTTGCAAATGATTTATACTTTTACATATCTTGTTTTCTTACTCATATATTTTTTTCACCTAGCCCACGGAGTGCTGAATTAAAGCCCCCTTAGAACAAAACAAG
>CAIWTC010000291.1 GCA_903915485.1 uncultured Ignavibacteriales bacterium
ATACAAATCCTACCCCATCAACATTCTTGAGAATCTCTTGTGCTTTAATTAACCCGCTAATAGTGCGGGGCGGAAGGTCTATCTGTGTTATATCACCGGTTATAATTGCTCTTGAACTTGCACCCAATCTTGTAAGGAGCATTTTCATTTGCGTATCTGTAGAGTTCTGCGCTTCATCTAAAATAACAAACGCCTGATTTAAAGTTCTTCCGCGCATATATGCTAAGGGAACAATTTCTATTACTCCCTTTTCTAAATACGCCTTGAGTTTATCCGTCGGCATCATTTCATCTAAAGCATCATAAAGAGGTCGTAAATATGGGTCGATTTTTTCCCTGAAGTCTCCTGGAAGGAATCCTAAACTTTCACCTGCCTCCACAGCAGGCCGAACGAGGACTATCTTTTTAACTATTCCCTTCTTTAAGGCAGCAACTGCCATCGCAACTGCAAGATATGTTTTTCCTGTTCCCGCAGGTCCGATTGCAAAGCAGATGTCATTCTTCCTGGCATTATTAATGTACTGTTGCTGACCTGCTGTTTTCGCTTTAATCGAATCGTACCTTGTATATAGAACAACAGAATCATATTCTTTATCACCAACAATCTCCCTGCCGTCGATAGTTAAATCAATAATCATCTGAACATCATTAAGCGTAAGTCTTCCGCTTGTGTTTAAAGCGTAAGCCATTTCCTTAAATATTTTCTCGAGAATAATTACTTCTTCGTCTGCGCCGCGCAGTATGCCCTGCTCACCGCGAAAAAGTATTTCCGCATTAAATCTGTTTTCCAATAATTTAATATGCGAGTCATTTGCTCCGAAGAACAGCGCCAAGTCTACATTATCAAAAGATAATTTCTTTTCCAATAAAGGGAACTCCTTAATAAAAAAAGCCCTTATCCACTGAATAGACAAGGGCTTTTATGTAAATTATAAATTAAACATATTTACCAAAAGATGGTTCTTTACTACTTATTTAGCAGGTGCCGGTTTGTAGTTCTTTTTGAGCTTTTCGTATTTTGCTCTTTCATCCTCGGTAAGAGGTGGAATCTTAAATGCTTGTTTAGGATAAATCAAATTAGGGTCTTTGATTTGTTCTTTGTTAGCCTGATAAATTTTAGGCCATGCAAATCCTGAACCATAATGTTCTTTTTTCTTTGCAATGAACCATAAGCAATCGCCTTTAACTACTGTATAAGAGTAGTCATTAGCACCTGGGGTTCCTGGTTGAATAACGGTTCCAGGCTGAGCAGGTGAGCTTGCTGATGTTCCTTTGGTATAAGATGATTCCTCTGACCATGCATCTAATGAGTTTTGCATTTGACTGAAAATCTTGTTAAAGAATTCCGGCAGTGCTGCAATTCTATTCATCTTCAAAGCATCTAAATCATTTTGTCTGTCTGCTTTAGGCATTTCTTTTCTTCTGATCTTGCCGTCAAGTTCGTTGACTGCTTTGCGGAAGTTATCAACATCAGCAGAAGTAGCTCCTACTATGCCGAGTAAATCGCTATCACAGTTAGGAACAACAATTTTAGATGATGTTTCGCGTAATTTATTAATGTCTGATTGCAGAGCGGATACTTCTTTCATAAGACTAGAGTCTTTTGTATTCGCACTTTGCATCATTCTTTCCCAATCTTCTACTGTCATTTTCACTTTATCTTGAGCATTCAAAGAAACAAATGAAAAGAAAAGCATTACAGCTAATAAGCTATTAAATAATTTCATATTACTTTCCACTTCCTGTTATTTCTTAATCTTGTCAAGATTAGCTTTGACTTCTTGTTTCGTTTTGCTGCAGTCATCAACTTTTTTGTTTTTGTCAGCAATTTCTTTCTCTAAACGAGCGCGTTCATCCTTAAATCCATTGGCTTGGATTTCAAGATTTTTAACTTCCTTCTTCTTCATTTCCAACTGTGCGAGCTGTTCTTCCGAAACACCGCAAGCTGAAATCAGAAGTGAACCAAAAGCAAGGAGACAAGCTCCGGCTAATAGGCGGATGTTCAACTTCATAGGATATCCTCCGATA
>CAIWTC010000292.1 GCA_903915485.1 uncultured Ignavibacteriales bacterium
ATTCCTGGTAAATTACACAAATAAATGGAGTCACATTTTATTACACTGTCTCAAATTAAAACACACAACTTTAAGAATTTAGCTGGAAAACTGTGAAATAAGTTAATAAAGCGCTAATAAACGGTGGCACATTTTATGCTTAACCTATTCTGAACAGTTAATTTTTTCAAACTTAAAATTCATAGGCCACATGAAAACAAAATATTTACTTATGTCATTTCTTCTTGTTCTAGGAGTGATTACCCAATCATTCGCAGGAACAGAAAGCAATGGAGTTGTAACCGGACTTGATAAGGTCATTACTGTTACCCTTCCCGCTCCTTATAATGAAACCGTTTATGCCGGAACTTTTACTGCAAACATCAACGGAAACTCAACCCGTTTGTATTGCATAGACATTGTTCATAATCTAGTTTATAATGAACAATACCAGGATGTAAGTTCGACTGACAGTGTTCTAACCTATATATTGAACAATTATTACCCTTTCAAAGCTTACCCCTATACAAATTCTGCTTCAACTGTTGAAAAAGAAGCAGGTTCAGTGCAACTGGCACTTTGGCACTTTTCAGATAATTTGGATATAAATGCGTGCTCAAATGTTGATGCATCCGTAAAAACCAGAGCACTTTCTATCATAGCAGATGCTGTTGCCAATGCTCATGTATTTAGCTTGAATACTTTCAAAATTGTTATACCTTCGCAGTCATTTAATGTCGGCTCCCCTGTCACATTTACCGTACAGGCTTTTGATAATATGGGTATTGCAATGCCGAATGTAAGCATCACTCTTTCTACCTCAGGCGGCACCCTTAGTTCAACAACTACTACCACAGGTATCACTGGAGTTACTCCTACTCTTACACTTACTCCGACTTCAGGCATGACTTCTGCAACAATCACCGCATCCGGAACAGTTGGAATCCCTGCAGGAACAAAATACTATCATGTTGCTGATCCTAACGGCAAGCAAAAACTCATTTTAGCTACACCTACAATTGCTTCAAGAACTATTTCCAGACAAATCACATGGTTTAATCAAATTGAACTTCAGGTAACCAAAAGTGCAGACAAAAATTCAGTTAATGATGGAGACATAATTAACTACACATTAAAAGTAAAAAATATTGGTTCAGGAAATGCTCAAAGTGTTACTGTATCCGACCAATTACCTTCAGCTTTAAACTTTGTTTCATGCACACCTTCAGGAGTTTACAATGCCGGAACAGGCGTTTGGACAGTCGGAAATCTTAATGCAGGACAAGAATCTACAGTAGTAATCAAAACAAAAGTTTCTTACACAAATCCAAGTGCAAATGCTTACTCATTCGGAGCATTGTCAGACTTCAATTTATTCGTAATTGATACTTTGATTCAGCCATCAGCAGATGTACAAGGCAAATTAGCTGTAGGTGAATATGCAGACTTGCGCGGATATAGCGTTGGCGACCAACTCCCTGCTCATTCAGGAAATGTTCTCGTTGTCGGCGGACATTTAACATTTATTACCGGACGCGTTTATAACGGCAAAGCAGTTTATCAGGACTATATAACTTCCACAATGGGCTTTTCAGCAGATGATGGAATTGTAAAAGACAGCGTACTTAACTTCCCTGCTGCTAAATTAGCATTTGAGACACTTTCTTCACAATTATCAAATCTTTCAAATACAGACACCGTTGCATACTTGCCTAACAATAGCGTAATATTAAACGGTTCAAGAAATGGCTTAAATGTATTTCATGTCGACGGTAGTGCACTACTAACTAAAAATGATATGAATATCACCGCCCCTGCCAATTCAACCGTATTAGTAAATATTAGCGGAAAAGATTCCCGGTTATTCGGCGGATTTGAAGTTAATGGAACAACTAAAGATAAAGTTATGTTAAACTTCTATGAAGCTGAAACATTAAACTTCTCCGGTGTAGATGTTAAGGCATCAGTTCTCGCTCCAAAAGCAGACTTAACATTCCCTGCAGGAATTGTTACAGGACAAATGATAGTAAGAAAAATGACCGGTTCCGGACAGACTAACCTTTGTCCATTCACAGGAGTTATTACCCGTGACACCACCATCATTAATCTTGCAACTGCTACAAGTGCAAATCAAAACAATATGCCTAGTTTCTTCAAATCATCAAATGGCAAATCAATCGTTTCTTCGGTTTCCGGAGTCTCAGGTGTTGAAACCAGGACAGTTAGCAACAAAGCAGAATCATTCAAGTTGGAGCAGAATTATCCAAATCCTTTTAATCCTTCAACAAAGATTAAATTCAGTATTGCAAAATCTGCTAGCGTAACCATTAGTGTTTACAACATCACAGGTCAGTTAGTTGCAACATTAGCAAATGGAAACTTTAATAACGGTATTTATGAAGTATCGTTTGATGCTTCTAACCTCCCTAGCGGAATCTATCTCGCAAGAATGACTTCAGGTTCATTCTCAGCTATTCAGAAGATGATTCTTCAAAAATAAACTTATAGTGAAAAGTACAACAAAAAAGGCGACGGTCACTGCGACTGTCGCCTTTTTCTATTAAGTTCGTAATGCATGTACAAAATTTATACTTAAATTCTCGGGTTATAGTCCCCTCGCCTTCAACACAGAAAACCATTTTACTATTTCACCTTTAACCATCTCAGGATTTGGAGAGCCAATAGTTTTCTTCCTGTGTAGGGATTTTGTTATGTCGAAAATCTCAAGTACTTTTTCATCAAATGCCGGGTTTATATTCTTCAACTCTTCAACCGAAAGCTGATTAAGTTTCTTTGATATTGACTCACAATACTTTACTACTTCCCCTGCTGCATGATGCGCACTTCTGAAAGGGACTCCTTCCAACACTAGCCAATCGGCTATATCAGTCGCAAGAATGAAATCACCATTCATTTGCTCAGCAAATTTCGAAGTATTAAACTTAATGTTTTCCAAAATTAATGAAGTTATGGAAAGTGCATCAAAGTAAGTAGCACATGAGTTAAAAAGCAGCACCTTGTCTTCCTGTAAATCACGATTATAACTTAATGGAAGTCCTTTCATCAATGATTTCATTGACATATCATTACCAATAACAGAAGATGTTTTTCCGCGGAGAAGTTCCGCTAAATCCGGATTTTTCTTTTGCGGCATAAGCGACGAACCAGTTGAAACTGAATCCGATAGGGTTGCCATATTCCACTCAGCAGAAGTCCAAATGATAATCTCTTCAGCAAACCGTGAAAGATGAATCATTCCCACACTGCAGGCATTCAGAGAATCTAAAATAAAATCCCTGTCTGAAACTGAATCAAGTGCATTTCCGGAAACAGTAGAAAAGCCCAACTGTTCTGCAGTGTATTCACGGTTCAAAGGTAAGGTCGAACCTGCCAGCGCACCACTTCCCAGCGGCGAAGCATCGGATTCGGAGAGCACAAAGTTAATCCGCTTGTAATCTCTCTCAAGCATTTCAACATAAGCAAGCATATGAAATGCAAGTGATATAGGCTGCGCTCTTTGAAGATGCGTATATCCGGGAATAATTGTTTCTTCATTACCCTCTGCAATTTTCAAGAATGCTTTTTGAGTTAGAGTGATTGTGTTTAAAATATTCTTTAATGATTTCTTAGTCCACAACCGAACATCAGTAATAACCTGGTCATTTCTGCTTCTTCCCGTGTGCAACTTCCCTGCTGCATCACCAATGATAGAAAATAACCGACTCTCTATAGCAGAGTGAATGTCCTCAAATTCATCCTTACTGGGAATCCAAGTGTTTCCTGCCAACTC
>CAIWTC010000293.1 GCA_903915485.1 uncultured Ignavibacteriales bacterium
ACTTTTTTATTCCATTCTCCTACTGGAGTACTATAGTATTAGGTTGGCAAAAGTCCTAGTAACCTGTATAATCCAAGAGAATAATGACAAACAAAGGTGCTATATGACGGATAATATATTGGTTAAAAACCAATTAAATGATGTTCTTGATTATCTTAATTCTGCCATTGATATTCTCTATGATATAGAAGGTGAAGTGCCTACTGAGAATGCCGAATTAATTGAAAGTATTATTACTGATATTGAAAGTTTTAAGGAGTTTTTAGTATGAAACAATACTCGGTTTATTATATGGGTGATTATGTCGAATCTACTGGTTATTTTGATTCTATATCAAAGGTTCGGAGTTTCTTAAAGAAAAGATATATTTCCCAAAGATTACAAACTCTGGTATAGAAAGCACTATTAAGGAGAGAACAATTGGGATTTGTGAGTAAACCATCAGCGCTAGAATCTGCATCGTCTTAATTCTTGATATTCTGAACTTCAGAACAAGCATACTTATTAATCCGAAAATAAATACAATTCCAAAACCCCCGTACTCGGTAAGTTTAATGTCAGACCATTTCAAATACTCAATACCAAAGCAAATGGCATTAATAGCCTGATATATTAGTGAATTCTTAAGAAAAAGAAATAGGAGGATTAAAAAAAGATAGTTCTTTTTTTCAGCAAATATTACTTTGAGAAAGGCAGACTTAGGATTTGCAATCAATGTTTGAATTGTATCCCATAAATCAATATTGGGGACTTTATCTCTAAGTATGGCACCGCATTTATCGCAGTTTGGCTTGTATAAATCCGTATGGGTTCCACAACGCGAACAAGTGGCATCAAGAGGATTTGAGATTTCTATCATCTAATGAAGTATTTGAAAGTAATTCTGTTAGTAGAGGTTTTCTCATCCACGCTGAAATCGAACAACTGAGCATCTACATAAGCATCTACCATCGTCAGGATATAAGTCAATCCTAAATAGACACCAAACATATCCCGCTGATCATGGTAAAAGTCCCGGGTAGTTTTCATTCGAGAATCTTTAGAACTAATATAAAGTTTGGAATATTTTGAATAGTCATTGTTGTTTTGAACATAGTTATAAATGAACCACCCCGAAATACCTGCCGCCACAGGAACTTTCCAATATGCATGGTTATATACCTGACCGGCACCCGGAACAACGGCGCTTAACAGCACAGCAGTCCAAGGCGACTTAGCCATCACAAAGGCCGAAGTATCATCAACCACATGCATGGTTGAATCTTTCCCTTCAGAAGCTTCACACTTTACAAATAAAAGTAATACTAAACTAAGAAAAATTATTTTCAACGGCATAAAACAGTTCGATGAGTCTTTCAAACTCTTCTTGCGAATAATACTCTAAAACAATCTCGCCTGTACCATTCGTTTTTTGCTTGCACGAGACTTTAGTCCCCATAATCCGCCTTAATCGGTCTTCAAATTCAGTCAGATTACCTGTGCCGTTGTATTTATTATTGTTAAGGCGACTAATTTTCTTCTTCTCTCCGGTTGCGGTAAGTACATGCTTTACTAACTCTTCAACTTTTCTAACTGACAATGAGTCCTTGATAATCATTTCCAACAAAGCGATTTGCTTGGCTATGTCGGGAACATTTACCAATGCCCGGGCATGTCCGGTTGATATCTCACCATTAATCAAACTCTCCTGAATCTTTGCGGGAAGTTTCAATAAGCGAATAGAATTCGTAATTGTTGTTCTGTCTTTGCCAACTCTTTGTGCGATGTCTTCATGGGTTAAATTACATTCCTCAAGTAGACGCTGATAAGCCAAACCAACTTCAATAGGGTTGAGGTTTTCTCTTTGAATATTTTCAATCAATGCCATCGCAAGCATTGTCTCATCAGTAACTACATCCAAAATATAGGCTGTAATCTCTAAAAATCCTAAATCCTTAAATGCCCTGAAACGGCGTTCACCTGAAATAATCTGATAATTGCCTGAGCTAAGTTTTCTTACCGAAATAGGCTGAATCAATCCATTTGAAATTATGGATTGCTTCAGGTTTTCCATTGCATCTTTGTCAAAGAATGTTCTTGGCTGAAAAGGATTCGGTTCAACTTCAGAAAGCTTAATTTTATTGATTGAATTCTGAGTCTTACTTTCAGGTGTATGCATTACCACTCTCGGGTGAACATCTATTTCCGAGGTTTCTGTCCGGGTAGTTTGTGAATGCGGGGATATTAATGCATCAAGACCACGACCAAGCACTTGTTTATTCTTGCCTATCAATTGTTTTGATTCCTTTCAAGTAATTCGGTAGCCAAATTCATATAATTCTTTGAACCTACGGATAAAACATCATAAAGAATAATTGGCTTCCCATGCGAAGGTGCTTCGGAAATTCTTACATTCCTGTGAATAATAGTATTAAAGACTCTTTCCCCGAAAAACCTTTGAACTTCTTCAGTCACCTGGGAAGATAATTTAAGTCTGTTATCGAACATAGTGAGTAGCACTCCTTCAATTCCAAGTGATGGGTTGAAGTGCTGACGAACAATATTTACTGTATTTAAGAGTTGCCCCAATCCTTCTAGTGCAAAGTATTCGCATTGCACGGGAATTAGTACTGTGTCAGCTGCAGTCAATGAATTAAGCGTTAAGAAGCCTAATGAAGGAGGACAGTCAATGATTATAAAATCAAAATCATTTTTGATTTTATCAAGGGCCGTTTTTAATAATCTTTCACGATTTGGAAAATTAATTAATTCAATTTCCGCACCGACTAAATTTATATTTGCGCGAACAACTTTAAGAAATTGAATCGAAGTTTCAATAATTGCATCCTTGATATCAGCTTCTTCAACCAGCACTTCATATATGCTTGGAGAATCCTTTTCCAAGCCAACACCTGAAGTAGAATTACCCTGCGGGTCAATATCTATCAACAGAACATTCTTTTCGGCAACTGCAAGGCTTGCTGCTAAATTTATTGAAGTCGTCGTTTTTCCAACACCACCCTTTTGATTAGCGATTGCTATTATTTTTCCCATATTTAATTCTTAAGAATTCCTTTCTAAATCTATAAAACTATTTCTTCGCCAAAGCCCATTAGCTTAGCTTTGAACCCTGCTGCGGATACTTTTTCCAAGAACACTTGTGGGTCTGTTTCAATAATTGGAAAAGTGTTATAATGCATCGGAACGCATAGTTTGGGGTTGATAAATTCAACTGCCTTAACAGCATCATCAATACCCATTGTGAAATTATCGCCTATCGGCAGCAGCAGAATATCTATTGCGTTCAATTCCCCTATCAATTTCATATCCCCAAACAAACCTGTATCGCCCGTATGATAAATTGCTTTACCATTCGCGGAAATAATCACTCCCGCTGCAAGACCGCCATAACCAAAATCAGGAGTAATTGAGCCATGTGCGGCTGTTGTTAATTTCACTTTCCCAAAATCAAACACATGAGATCCGCCGATATGCATAGCATGTGTACGAAATCCGAGTTTAGAAAAGTAATTTACTAACTCGTAAACTCCAATTATCATCGCATCAGTTCGCTCTGCAATTTTAACAGTATCACCAACATGGTCGTTATGTCCATGAGTAAGGATAATGTAATCAGCTTCTACTTCATTAGATTTAACCGGTGAAGAAGGATTATCATCCAAAAATGGATCAATCAAAATATGCTTCCCTTCTATTTCCAGAGAAAAGGCAGAATGAGCAAAATATTTTAATTTCATTTGGCTTAAGTGAATTATTTAAAAATAAAATTCAATATAACTATTAGAGAGCTATTTTTCTATTTTTGCTTTCTTAAATATTTCTCAATCGCAGAACGGGTTTTCCCCATAAATTTCAGTTCACTTGCGCCAATAAGCCGTTTTCTTAGATTTTCCTTGGTTAAGCCACGAAATAACTCCCCATTGTCCGCAACAGAGATACTGCCTGTTTCTTCTGAAACTATAACACTGATGACATCAGCCTGCTCGGAGATCCCAAGACCGGCTCTGTGCCGCATCCCTATAGGAGTACCATCCACTGCAGTGGTCGCCGAAAGAGGAAGTGCACATCGTGCGGCCTCAATTAAATCATTCTTGACAATCACAGCCCCATCATGCAAAGCCGCCCTGGGATAAAATATAGCACGCAGCAAATCCTTAGATAATCTAGCATTGAGGATTTCTCCGGTTTCACTATAGCCTCGGATTCCTGATGAACGGACAATGATTATCAGGGCTCCATGTTGATGTTGAGACAGTTCAAATGCAGCCTCGACTATACTATTAATATATTCAGGAACTTCTTTACTACCATCCCTCGTATTAAATGGGGTTTTTGCAATAAGAACTAATAGTCTGCGTATCTCAGGTTGGAAAAGTATAATGAAGGTTATCACCCAAATATCTGTGATAAATCTTAAAAGCCAACTTAAGGCTTTCAAATTAATCAACTGCGCGAGGAATGAAAAAAGCATAACTATCAGCAATCCGATAAATATTTGGGAACCTACAGTGCCTTTCAGCCAGTTATAAAGGCTAAAAATAATAAATGCCACTATTGCGATATCAATTATATCAACAAGTGTGACCTTTAGAAAACCAAGAGAGAATATTTCAATCATGTGGATAATTTATATATTTATTAATTTGTTTTAACTGAGCAGCAAGTTTATAATTGTGTGTGCGTATATGAGAAACACCCTTACCTGCCGCGTACATTTCAATCATTGAAGTGGCGTTGTCCCGTTCAGTGATTCCTAAATTTAAAGACTTTCCGATAAAGTTTTTTCTTGACACCCCAATAAGTACGGGTAAACCTATAGCAGAGAACTCACTTATTCTATGCAATAGTTCATAATTATGAGAAATAGTTTTGCCAAAGCCGATTCCGGGATCAATAATAATTTTCTTTACACCTTTTGATTTAGCAATTTCAGTTTGCCTTATTAGATGTGCAATAACCTCTAAAGTTACATTGATGTACTGTGGGTCATGCTGCATGTTTTTGGGCTTTCCTAAAATATGCATTAAAGATATTTCAGCATCATATTTAATTGCAGTATCAAATATTTTCGTGTCAAATAATCCGCCGCTTATATCATTAATAATCGAAGCGCCGTTTTTCAAAGCCGCTTCTGCAACTTCGCTCTTAGTGGTATCTATTGATATCGAACAAGTTTTATAAGAACTTAAGATTTTTTCAATCAGTGGGAGAACTCTGTCAATTTCCTCCTGAGCAGACACTTCTTCAGAACCGGGCCTGGTTGATTCCCCGCCTATATCAAGAACATCAATTCCATACTCAATCATTTTCTCAACTGTACTAAATGCATCGTTTAGATTATTATTTAGGCCACCGTCGGAAAAGGAATCAGGAGTCGTATTAATTATACCCCATATTTTAGGGACCGATAAGCACTTAGGTACTTCATCCTGAATTAAAGCATTAATGTTATTGATTTTTCCACCGAGTATATTTTCAAGTTCCGGTAAATATGAGGAATTGTCAACTGATACTAAGCCATAAACATAATCTAAGTAGCCTTGAAACGGAGTAAAGAACTCTTTCCTGATTCGAAACTTATCAATAATATTATTATCAACATCCCCGGTTTCAAATAATTCATAGTAGCACTTTTTATCTACAATCTTCAGAGTAGGATAAAACCTGCAATATCTCTCAGAAGTGTATTTAGAATTTAAATCAACCTTTATTGCGTACATATCTAGCTTTTAGCAAATTGTGTTCGCAAACCTTATTTACTCTTCAGTATTCTCTTGAAATTTTCAGTAGTCTTCTTAACATTTTCAGTATCGAATATTGCCGAACCCATCACGAACATATCAACGCCCGCATTCATAGCGGATTCAATCGTTTCATCGTTAATTCCGCCGTCAATCTCAATAACATAAGATAAATTATTTTTAGCTCTTAACTCTACTAGCTTTTCAACTTTTTTCAGTGTAGAGGAAATAAATTTTTGCCCTCCAAATCCTGGATTTACAGACATAATAAGCACCAAATCAGTTTCTTCTAAAACACCTTCAACCAAACAAAGTGGAGTAGCGGGATTCAAAGCAACTCCTGATTTAACTCCTAATTGGCGAATACTTTGTAAAGTTCTATGAAGATGAACTACCTCTTCAGCATGAACAGTTAAATAAGAAGCGCCTGCTTTAGCAAATGCCGGGATAAGTGCATCAGGATTTTTAATCATAAGGTGAACATCTAGCGGCAAATTTGAAATCTTTTTTGCTGCTTTAACCACCATCGGTCCAAATGTAAGGTTCGGGACAAAATGCCCGTCCATTATGTCACAGTGAATTATATCTGCACCCCCGGATTCAACTGCCTTTATTGATTCGCCGAGGTGCATAAAATCTGCGCTAAGTATTGAGGGAGCTAAATATTTTTCCATAATTATTTCGCCTTAAATTCGTCTTCTTTTGTGTCTGTATATTTACAAATAAATAAGTCTATGCTATTGCCGGGATTAACTTTGGAACCCGCAGCAGGATATTGGTCAACGACAGTATTAGGGAGCAATTCCCGGAATGTCGGTAAAAATGTAACCTTGCCAACTTGCAAATCTAAATTCTTAATAACATTCTCCGCCTCTGTGCGAGTCTTTCCAATCATATCAGGCACCTCGATTGAGCCTTCAACTGCTCCAAGACTTACAGAAACACGCACAGTTGTATTTCGTTTAATTGAAGTCCCTGTCGCGTACTCCTGAGAAACAATAATATCTTTTGGGGTTGTAGATGCCACATAAGAAACATCCCCAATTCTGAGACCGGCTTTTTCTAATTGAAGTTTAGCATCAATTAGTGATTTATTCATGAGCAGAGGAACAGTTGTAACCTGTTCACCGCCGCTGATAATAAGATAAATGCGCCTGCCCTTTTTAACGACATCATCTCCGAACGGTCTTTGCATTACTACTGAATTCTTAGGATATTTCCCGTCGAGCACTGTATCACCGACCACAGGTGTGAGTTTACTATCTTCAAGTATTTTCATGGCTTCAGGAACTGACATTCCTATAATTTTAGGAACTTTTATTTCCGAAGAAGAAACATACCACGGCATTACCAGGTAATTAAGTATGACAATAAAAAGGAATAATCCCGCAAAAGTGAAGATTATTTTTTTTACTAGAGGTTTTTTAAATAAGTCTTTCATATTTTCAAATATAAATAACAAAGATTTCTGTTACAATCATTCATTTTAATAAATTATTTGATTTTCCGCTTATTATGTACAAAAACTATTTCTTTTTGCTTAGAATCACTGAGGAACTTAACTCAATCCTGCATGGAGCAACTTTAACCGAAGCCTTTTGCCAAGAAAAAGACATCCTTGTGTTAGAATTTGACAAAGAACATGACAATATATACCTAGAAATTAACACTTCCCAAAAAAATCCGTCGATATCGATAAAAAACATTTACTCCAAGGCTAGAAAAAATGTTGTCAACTTCTTTTCGGACATACTCCCTTTGCAAATCTCCGGTATTTCAATCGACAGATTTGAGCGGACAATTATATTTTCTTCATTAACTGTTAATTTTGCGTTTATCTATAAGGGTGCTGATACGAATTTTATAAACTATTCGGGGAGTGATATTTTAGGAACCTTTAAATCACTTTCAAATAAAGCGCGACCAAATATTGAAAAAAGAATAACCACTATAAGGCAATCACATCTTTCCGAAATTCAAAATGAATTTGATACTATTATATTTCCGTCACTGGACACTATTAAAAA
>CAIWTC010000294.1 GCA_903915485.1 uncultured Ignavibacteriales bacterium
CGGTTATCTCGATACTGTAGCAAAAATAAAAGTAACCGAGAAAGGTGAAAATTCTTTTACCACCAATCTTATAAAAAATGAGGGAACATTAACTTTAGTGCTTGAGCCAAAAACTGCCGCGGTAGAGATAAATAAGAAAATGCAAAATAAAACCGATGAACTGAGTCTTGCGCCGGGGGATTATCAGTTGACAGTTTCAAAGGATGGATATTATCCTGTTACTGAGCTGGTAAAAATAAAACGGAATGAACAGACCAAAAGGAGCATATCACTCAAGGAAATAACAGGTAATTTGCAGTTGAGTATTTCACCTTCGGATGCAGATGTTGAGTTGCTTAAAGGGACATACAGAAATAATTGGAAGGGAGCTAAATTACTCAAAGGAATTTCAATTGGCAGTTACGCGTTAACTGCAAAAAAGGTGGGGTATCTGGCCAATACAGTAACGATAAAGATAGAGGAAAATAAAACTGCCGAAGTGAATGAAATTTTGAAATTGATTGAAGTTGCTGATGCCAAGGTGAATGCTAATCCAACCACTGTGACGGGGGTTGAAACGGTCGTAGATGCAGGAGCAACCGGTGAACAGTTGGCAAGGCAGCAGCACCCCGAACTTTTCAAACCAAGAGATGAATTTGAAAGTTCGGCCGAATATAATGCGCGGACTGTGCAAGCTAGGGAGCTTACTGAAAAGTTTGATAAAAATATTTCCGATAACGCAGCAAGAGCCAAACAGGCAAAGATAGAGGCCAGCAAAAAAGAATTGAACGGATATTATATTGAAACCATCGGTGCATATAATCCCGATAATGAAACATTCCCTTTGCAAATAAAAGGACAAAAGGGGACGATTACCGTACCTAAAGCAAGCGCGAGAAATTTTAAGGAGAGTTATGCTTCAGCAACTGTAAAGGGACATAGTAAACTCAATAGCACTTTAACAAGGGAAGTGTTATCTTTGGTTACAGTAATTGACCCAAATACAAGTGCGGTATATGACTTCAAGCAGTTTTTAGGCAATATGGTATTTGTTGAAGGGGGAACATTCCGGATGGGTAACGATGATGAAGGAAGTGATGAAAGACCAATCCATAGCGTAACCATTGGTGATTTTTATATCGGTAAGTATGAAGTAACGCAGATAGAATGGCAGACAATAATGGGTGTTAACCCGAGTAAATTCGTAGGTTTAAGCAGACCGGTGGAAAATATAAGTTGGAACGGCATACAAGAGTTTCTTGAAAAGTTAAATGCCAGGACAGGTAAACACTATAGATTGCCGACAGAAGCGGAATGGGAATACGCTGCCAGGGGAGGTAGTCATGGACAAAATTATAAATTTAGCGGAAGTAATGATGTTGATGATGTTGCGTGGTATTATGATAACTCAGATGACGAAACTCACGAAGTCGGGCTGAAGAAGCCAAATGAGTTAGGTTTATATGACATGTGCGGAAATGTATGGGAGTGGTGCCAGGACTTGCATGATGAGAATTATTATAGTAACAGTCCAATCGAAAACCCGCAAGGTGCAAGTTTGGGTAATCACCGCATTCTCCGCGGCGGTTCTTGGTTTGGTGAGGATGATAATAAGTGCCGTTCCACATTCCGCGGTTGGAACACCCCGGACATTAGCAGCAGCAATTACGGGTTCCGTCTGGCTATTACCAATTAAGAATAAGGATAGGCGGGGCGGATAATGTTGAATAAATAAATTGGCGGTTGTTCCAAATGGTCCATGGCATAAATGCCATGTCTGCGATGAGAAAAACTCATAAATGAGTTTCCGAATCACGGCGAAATAATTTTGGGTAAATGAGATTAGAGTCCCTTTCAAGGGGCTTTCTCTACGCAGCCATGTCCTTCAGGGCATGGCGAATTATAATCACCCAAGCCCTGCCTGCCAGAAATATCCCGCACAAAATAAATATCCAAGATTCACCTCTCCCCAAAATAATGTTTGATATAATATACAATATATTTATATTATGCTTATTATATAAAACATTATTAAAATGAAAACTAAAACAATATTATTCCCGAAACGGAAAAGAATTCTTGAAGAAGTCGGTGCCAATATTAAAATGGCAAGGCTCCGCCGTAAATTCAGCGCACAGATTATTGCCGAAAGGGCGGGCGTAAGCCGTGCAACATTATGGCAGGTGGAAAGCGGTTCGCCGACTGTTGCAATGGGGACTTACCTCAATGTAATGGCGGCGCTAGGTTTGGACGGCGATTTCCTTTCACTCGCTAAAGATGATGTCCTTGGAAGAAAACTTCAAGACTTAAAGCTTATTACTCCTAAAAGAGCACCGAAAATAAACCGGAGCGAAAATGAAAAGTAAGAACTCTGTTCGGGATGTGTTCGTCTATGCCGATTGGGAGCAAAAGTCAAATCCGTTTCTTCTGGGTATGCTTAGCGAAGAGCGGCTGAATAACAAAGTTGTGCTATCTTTCGAGTACTCGGGCAACTGGCTTTCGGGAAAAGCAATGCAGTCGCTTGATCCTGACCTGAAATACTTTCAAGGCAAACAGTATCTGCCCGAAGACAAACCTAACTTCGGAATGTTCATGGATTCCTCGCCCGATAGGTGGGGCAGAATGCTTATGAAAAGGCGCGAGTCAATTTTAAGCAAAACTGAAAATCGCAAAGAAAATTTTTTGACTGAATTAGACTTTCTGACAGGTGTAAGCGATATCTCAAGAATGGGGGGGCTGCGTTTTAAGTTTAAGGAAGACGGCGAGTTCGTAAGCACCGATAAGGAAATACAAGTGCCGCCGTGGTCTTCATTGAAACAACTTGAGAAAGCAAGTTACATAATTGAACATGAAAGTAGTGACAAAGCGGAGAATATTAAGTGGCTGAATATGCTTATCGCACCGGGCTCATCTTTAGGCGGTGCAAGGCCGAAGGCTTCGGTGGCGGATGATAAAGGTCATTTGTGGATTGCTAAATTTCCAAGTCGGAGCGATGAAATTGATTCAGGTGCTTGGGAGTTCATAACTAATCAGTTAGCGGTTAAAGCGGAAATAAATGTTCAGCCAGCCAAACTGGAAAAGTTCTCCTCAAAAGGAAGAACATATCTTTCTAAACGATTTGACCGCAGGGAAAATGGTTCGCGGATTCATTATGCATCTGCAATGACTTTGCTGGGTTATCAGGACGGCGATAGTTTCAAGGATAATGTCAGTTATCTGGAAATTGCTGAACTCATTTCAGAATTAAGTTCACAACCCAAAGAAGATTTGGAAGAACTTTGGCGCAGGATAGTATTTAATATAATGGTGAAAAATACAGACGACCACCTCAGAAATCACGGCTTCCTTTTAGAGCGGACCGGCTGGCGGTTATCCCCGGCATTCGACATCAACCCAAATGTTTACGGCGCCGGACTATCTCTAAACATATCCGAAAACGATAATTCCCTCAGCACAGACTTGGCGCTCTCAGTCACAGAGTATTTCAGAATTACAAATAAAAAGGCTAATGCAATCATATCAGAAGTCAGAGAAGCCGTAAAATGCTGGAGAAAATCAGCCAAGATCAGAGACATTCCGTCGGGAGAAATCAATTACATGGAGAGGGCGTTTTTGGTATAGCCTGTCCGCACACGATTTACAGGATTAAATGATTTACAGGATTTTCTCATACCAAACCGTAGGGTCTCAAAATTTTGAGCCCCTACGCGTGGGACAAATCAAAAATATTTTTTGGTTCAACATGTCCATGGCATAAATGCCATGTCTGCGATTAGAAAACCCCATAAATGGGCTTCAAAATCACAACGAAATTATTTTGTGCAAATGAGATTATGAGTCCCTTTTAAGGGGCTTTCTCAACGCAGCCATGTCTTTCAGGGCATGGCGATTTATAATCATCCACGCCCTATCTTTATAAATATCCCACCCACAAAAACCCACCCCCCCATCCACCACCAAACCACAAAACAAAAATTCCCCAAAAATTTCCCATGCATC
>CAIWTC010000295.1 GCA_903915485.1 uncultured Ignavibacteriales bacterium
AAACTACTCCTGCAAAAAGTCAAAGATAAAATAGATAACGGTATATTTTCTTCATTAGGAGATGACTTACTTACTTCGGCATATCAGGACTTTGAGAACAAAAGGTACGATTCAGCATTGCAAAAAATTACTGAGTTAGAACACTTTCATAATGAAAAGTTTGCTTCTCTACTCAACTTTAAGGGCTTTGTCCACTTGGCCCAAACAAAAAATGAATTAGCAAAAAGCGCATTTGAGCGCGCAAAAACAATTAATCCGGAATCATCGCAGGCTTATGCAGGTTTGGGTGAAATATTTTATTTGACTAATGATGATAAATCTGCAAAAATAATGTTTGAGACCGCATTGCAGCACAATCCTCAAAATAAGTTTGCTTCTGCAGGACTGGTTAAGATTGAAGATGCAAATATTCAAAATCCGACTACCGTCGCTTCAATGATTATTGAGAAATTAATTGAAGAAGCATTTGCAAATTATTCGAATGGAGCATACGCAGAAGCATTGAACCGGTTGAACGTTGCAGAATCTGAAATTAAAAAAATGGAGTACAACGACCCTCAGTTAATCTCCCGCTTATTAAGCTTTAAGGGAATGATTTTGTTAAAGTCTGATAATATTGTTGATGCCCGTTCAGCCTTTGAGGAATCACTTGAGGCCAATCCTGAATCATCAAATGCATGTGCTGGACTTGCTCAGGTTTTTGTTTCTGAAAAACATTATGATGCGGCTAAATCGATGTTCGATTGGGCACTAAAATTTAATCCGGAAAATGCTTCAGCGCGTGAAGGACTTACAAAAATATCAACTAGTTTGATGTAGTTTTGATGCCTAAACTCTCTGTATGCTTAATCGTTAAGAACGAAGAAAAATATCTTTACGATTGCCTGGATTCTTTAAGAAGTCTTTCGCCTGAATTTATTGTTGTGGACACCGGTTCTACTGATTCAACTATTAGTATAGCCGAAAGTTTTAATTGTAAAATATTCAATAAAGAATGGTCCAATGATTTTTCAGCATCGCGTAATGAATCACTAAAACATGCTACCGGTGAATGGATTCTTTATATCGACGCAGATGAAAGACTTGAGATATCCTCAATCAAAGAGTTACAAAGAATAGTAAGTTCCACAGCTAAAACAGGATACTTCTGCACTCTTACCAGCGTTGATAATTCAAATGGTCGGCCGAACATGATGCGGTATATACGGCTCTTCCGCAATAGCAGTGGTATCAGGTTTGAAGGCAGAGTCCATGAGCAAATCCATCAATCTTTAAGAAATAACAACTATAATTTTCTTGATTCAGGAATACGATTAATTCATCTCGGCTATGATATTTCTAAGGAAGACATGAAAGTAAAAGCACTCAGGAATCTAAAATTACTTGAAGAAGATTACCTCGAGAATAAACTTGGATATACTTCATTTCAAATTGGCAGTTCTTATGCAATACTGAATGATAAAGCAAATGCATCAAAATATTTTGCAGCAGCAATTGAAGATACAAACTTGTCACCCGAATACTTTGCGCATTCATGCAGATACATTGCAGCACTCGCATTAGAATCCAGGAATTTAGATTCAGCATCCTCTTATATTTCCCAAGCACTTGCTAAAGCTCCAAAATCCCCTCTTGTAAATATTATCGCCGGGAAAACCGCACTTGCACTTGGGCACTTGGATTCAGGATTTGCTCTGTTGATTGAGGGTTATAAAAACAACAAAGACTTACTCTCCGGTAAACAAATCAGCCCATTTGATATAATGATTTCACCTGAGGAACTGCTTCTTGAAATTATTTCACTCGCATCGCATTATCAGAGTTCATCGGCCTTTCACTTTTGTGTGCGTGAAATGAAAAATGGTAAAGTAAAGACTTCAAACCAAACTCTTAGAGAAATTAATTTGATTGAAAAATTATTTTCTAATAGACATCTAAACGAAAATGATATAAAATATTTAATGGAGTTTATAACTCCTGAAAAAAGCGAGACTTATTCCAAACTTATTCTCAATTTGAGTGACAAACATGCTGCTAACAACTTACTAATTCATATTTCAGAATCGTATTCCGACAGACATATCAAGTATGCACTTGCTATGTCATATGAAGGAACTGAACAGTATGAAAGAGCATTACTTCACTTGGAAGAAATACTTACTGAAAATGATTTTGATTTTTCTGTGCTTCTTCAATGC
>CAIWTC010000296.1 GCA_903915485.1 uncultured Ignavibacteriales bacterium
GCAAAGCGCGCTGAGAATGTAGTTATGAAAGAACCTCAACCAAATTCCTTTGCAGTCTCCGCACCTTGCCACATTGTGGTTAAATTCCTTCTAATTTATTTGGGTGTGATAAATCTTGCAAATGGAGTATTCCTTCCAGAAGCGTTAACGGAATTTGCTTTTCTAATGGAAGTTGATTTATGTCGAGGTATTCAGTCAATTGAATTTTGCGCATTTTTTTAAATTTCTTCAGTTCCCAATTTTTAAATATTGAACGCATCAATTTGTATTGTTCTGATTTCTCACTGACTTGACTATCAAGGGGGTGCGAAGATGAGTTGGGCAAAAAGCTAGCAGACCGCGCCGGACACCAGAGCCCTAAGCGGATGTTGTTGTCAATTATTTTGATAAGAGTTGTTTTGGTTATTAATCCCGACGGCGAGAATAACAAAAGTTTATTGCTTTCGGAATCCGGACTGCGCAAGTTGGAAAACGCAGTAGGATTTTTAGAAACATCAGCAAGTATGAAATAATCATTGCCGGAAATTAAAGCATGGGGGGTAGTTTTTAATTCACCCAAAAATGAAATCTCAGTTTCAACTGGTTCGCCAATATAAAAAGACAATACATGTTCGCCGGCAACTGTAAGCGATACTTTTCCTCGAATGGAGCGCATGATAATATCATTAATCATGTGTGTGATAGTGTTAGAGGAAAATTTGAAGAAGAAGTTTATAGGCAAGCCAGAGTGGAGTGCAATCTTTGACATGAATGATTTGCGGATATAATAGCTATGAATTTTTTTGGAATAAACTTCAAGGCGGATTGACAGACCATCGGAAACAGCGCGCATCTTATCGGGCGAGATATGAAGGACTGTCCTGCCGCTTGCATAGAGAAGTTCCTTGTAGTCATCCAGGGAGTAGTCATTGAAGCGCGTACCTTCCGTGAAGTATTTTGAAAAATAGTATTCATTCATAAAATCAATCGCCAGCCTGGGAAAAAGGAAGCAGGTTGTTCAAAAAAACAAAGGGCGCCAAGCAGCACCCTCAGTAGAAAGAACCCCGCCATCCTGTATTAGTTTTTCCCGTTTGCCTCGATGCTGACTCTCCTAAAAATCATATTGTTCATAAAATATCTGTTTAATATTTGCTAATTACTGATGCTAAATTAATAAATGAATTTTCTGAAACAGTATCATTTAATGATACTAATTTATTGCTGCGCGATGTTTAATGAAATTTTTATTACTGAACGGGGTTTGATGCAGGGGCAATAAAAAAAGCCGTCAGTATTTTGCTGACGGCCTTAAAACCATTGGGAGTTTTCAGTTATTAACTAAACTATTATTTCCCACCGAAAGGATAAACGAATGTAACTCTTGGTTCAACTCTTTTTTGAGGTTTGAATCCGATGACATTACCCTTAGGGTCATTGTTGTCTCTAACCGGAGTGAATGTCCATTGATATACCATTGATACCAATAAATATGAATATGGTTTGTAGCCAAGCTCAGCATACATTGATGAACGGTCATCGAGTACGAACATGTCTTTTTCTCCACGGATATTTGACTTATCAAATCCTGCTCTTGCAACCATAGGAACCTGTGTAGGTGCTGCTTCTGCCTGAAGACGAAGTGTTCCGCTGTTAGGGTCTGCATCTAATCTCTGATAACTTCCGTATGCATTAATTAAGTGCGCAACATCAACAAGCAATGAACCGAAGTATCCGCCTTTTGCTTCTTTTACTGCATTGAGTCTTGAGACACCGCTTTTCACGACTCCCGAGTCGAATTTAAATCTTTCAATTTCATATAGACCGCTGAAATACTGAGAGATATAATGAGCGGAGTTGTCTCTTCTTTCAAATTTTAATGATGCGTTTACAATTCCCATTCCGTTTAATGCGAAGAGCATTCCTGCTGATTTACCATCACCGAAATCAACGATTTTTGTATAATCAAAGTACAAATTCAAAGATGCAACGGAGCCTTTAAAAATAGGGAGACCGATATCTGCGCCCATTATTTTAATGTTTCCCTTGTCGCTGATTGCTTTGAATTTTTTGGTTACAGGGTCTGTGGTTCCGCTGTAAACACCGGCATATGTATTCATATCGGCAGCGTAAGAAGCGCCGACTTCAATATTGGAAATAATAGGAATTGAGTTAGCAGAAGTGAACTGAAGCGGTTTGACATATCCGCGAACTGCTGCAATTCC
>CAIWTC010000297.1 GCA_903915485.1 uncultured Ignavibacteriales bacterium
AATTCTCATCCCAATGGTCGCACTCCTACTATACAACAGTGTAATAAAATAAAACAAAAATATTAACGGGTATATGATGAATAGTAAAGATTTATTATGCCACAATATATTATCATAACTAAAATGCTTATAGTCTTCTGGTGAAAGGAAGATAAATATTAACATTAGAATGAAAAAAATAATTGCAAAATCAAACAGTGTTGCTGTTAATCTCGTGATTAGTGGGACATAGCTTACTGATTCATTATTACTATCAATGTCAGGAATTTCATCTTCACAATAGTTGCAGAAAGATAAGTTATCGGGGATTTCGTTATTGCATTTTGGACATTCCATTTTAGCCTCTTTTCTGAAAATATTAAATGTTATTAACAAAGTATGAATTTTTTGTATTAAGTCAAACAATGTTTTATTTTGGCGGGGATTGCTTTGATTAACTCTGTGTACAGCGATGCCATTAGAAATAGCGAAGCTATTTCAGGCTTAAAAAAACACAATACTAATTAAGTTTTTCGGTGCTGGATGCACTGGGAGTCTTTCTTGCTCGCTGCCTTAGCGCAGAATCTGTCCCTATACTTAACAACGGTCCCGAAAAATTTGGTTAGCCTAGGATTAGCAATTTCGGGACTACCGCAGGAGCCTTGAAATGGGCAGAACTATTACTCGACGGTATTAGTGCAAATTTACGAAATTTGTGGGGAAGGTCAAGGGTTGTGGGTGTGGTTTTTGAAATTTATTTTTTGTTATTAGCCTTTGTTTATAGGGCTTGGAAGAATTATGACCCGCCTGAACGGAACGGGCAGGGTTATGAATTATTAATTATGAAAATTTGAATATCAGGAATCAAAAAGGCTTCGAAATAGGGGGTAAATTTCTTATATTTATGAATAATTATTGATGGGTTATTTTATGAAGTTTGCTTCTTTTGACATTGAAACTGCTGCTATTCTGACAGGTGTGGTTAATCTTAACGAGCATCTGGAGGAGATGGTTTTTTGCTTAATGGTGAATTGTAAATGGTTAATGGTAGTGAGGTAAGATGGAGCGCTTAGGCGGGCTTAATGGTACTGGCTTTGAGTTGGGGAATCCTGATTTGTTTGATAGGGGGCTTTTGTTTGATGAGCTCGGTCACAGGTATTATTTCCCGAATGAGTCTGGTGTAAAGTTTATTAGTGTCACTCAGTTTATCGGATTGTTTTTTGAGAAATTTGATGGTTGGGCGACTGCTTTGCGTGTGTGCGAACCTACACCTATCTATGCTGATGATGCTCATAAGGCTTTGATGGACAAGTGGGATGACGATGCTGTTATGGGCTCGCTTGCGCATAGGGAGTTGGAGCATTATATCAAGTATGGTACTCAGCCTAAGATGAGTAAGGCTGTCAGCGGTTATGAGTGGCTCAATTACAAGGACTGGAGCGGGAAGGAGTTCTTTGCTGAGGTGGTTGTGTTTTCGAGGGCGCTTGGTATTGCAGGGACTATTGATTTGGTGGTTCGGGACAAGGTCAGCGGGGCGTGTGAGTTGTTCGACTGGAAGACGAGTAGAAAGATTGATGTCTCCGGTTATAACGGGAAGAAAGGGATTCTTCCGCCAAGTTGTTTGTTAGATGACTGCAATTTAGTTATTTATTCGCTGCAGCTTTCTTTATACAGGTATTTGCTTGAGCTTGAGTATGGAGTGAGTGTTTCTCAACAAACGATTGTTCACTTGACTGACTTAGGGTGCGGACCAATATCGGCGGAGTTCATGCGAGATGATTTGGTGAATATGATTGAGTTCTGGCAGCGAGAGATGCGCTGGAAGTGAATTAGCTTTACTCCAACATAGCAACTGCGTTCCTTAGGCGGTCGTTGGAGAGGTGGGCGTAGATCATGGTGGTCTTGATGTCCGAGTGACCGAGGAGGTTCATTATTTCGAAGATTGGTATTCCCCTTAGTACGAGCCAGCTTGCGAAGCTGTGGCGCAGGGAATGAAATGAATAGGCTGGATTGATTCCAGCTTTTTTTATAGCTGCTTTGAATATTCGTACGAGGTGGTTCTGCGTAAAGGTATGTTTGTTGAGAGTGAATACCAA
>CAIWTC010000298.1 GCA_903915485.1 uncultured Ignavibacteriales bacterium
AACCTTACAAAGCAAAATGAAAAAACTAAACACAGAATTAATCATAGCCATAATTGTTTTGGTTTTAACTTCCACACAGTATTCCTCTCCCAAAATATCCGCAAATGTTGAGGATACATTAGACCGGGCAAATGACAAAATCACAACTTCCCGCTCTACTATCATTACTGAAACCGTAAAAAAAGTCAATTCATCCGTAGTTGGAATAAATGTTACTGAAATAAGGCAATACCAGAATCCTGTATTCAGTCCCTTCGCAAATGACCCTTTTTTCAGACAGTTTTTCGGCAACCAGAATTATTCACAAAAAGTTAAAAGTTTAGGTTCGGGATTTTTGATTTCAGAAGATGGGTACATCGTTACTAATGACCATGTGGCCGGAAGCGCATCAGAAATTCTTGTAACACTTACTAACGGAAAACACTTCAACGCAAAAGTTATCGGTAGTGACCCCATCTCAGATATTTGCTTACTTAAAATAGATGGCAATACCTTCCCCTATCTTAAACTTGCAACATCAGACGATGTAATGATTGGCGAATGGGTAATAGCACTTGGTAACCCCTTCGGATTGTTTGAAGTAAACAACAAACCGACAGTTACGGTAGGAGTTGTCAGTGCAACCGGCATGAATCTTAATCAAGTTCAAAACAGGTACTACTTAAACATGATACAGACTGATGCTGCAATCAACGGCGGGAACAGTGGGGGCCCTTTGGTTAATGCCCTTGGCGAAGCAATCGGCATGAACACAATTATTTTTACTTCAGGTTCAAGCGAAGGCAGTATTGGCTTAGGCTTTGCAATACCTATCAAAAAGATTTCACATATTGTCAGTGAACTTAAGAAGAATGGGAAAATTGAAAGAGATTTCGTAACAGGACTTTCAGTACAAAACATCGATGAAGGAATTGCTAAATATTTTAATCTTGATAACACAAAAGGCGTTATCGTTACAAGAGTTACCAAGAACTCCCCTGCCGCTGACTGTGGGATAAAAGAAGGCGATGTAATTCTTAAAATAGATGATTATAAAGTTGATACTGAGCAAACTATTGTTGGTGTATTTCAGGAATACCGAACAGGTCAAACAGTTACAGTCTCGGTTCTAAGAGATGAGAAAATAATTAATTGCACACTTAAATTGGAAAAGAAATGATTGAACGATATTCGCTCCCTGAAATGAAAAATATTTGGTCCGATGAATTCAGGTTCAGAACCTGGCTTCAGATAGAAGTATTTGCCTGCGAGGCAAGATACAATGAAGGCAGCATCCCCGCAGCCGATTTTCAGGAGATTAAAGATAAAGCAAATTTTAATGTTGAGCGAATTCTTGAAATTGAAAATGAAGTCAACCACGATGTAATAGCATTTCTTACAAATGTTGCTGAATATGTAGGACCTGCATCAAGACACATTCATTTCGGCATGACTTCTTCTGATGTTTTGGATACTACCCTGTCATATCAAATGAAATGTGGTTCTCAAATATTAATGGATAAACTTGTAACACTGGAAAGAATCCTCAAAGAAAAAGCAATTCAATATAAAAGGACATATTGCATCGGCAGGACACAT
>CAIWTC010000299.1 GCA_903915485.1 uncultured Ignavibacteriales bacterium
GCATCAGCAGAGCTGAACTTCCGTTATCATGAGTTCCAATAACTGCCATTGGCTCAGATAGTTTCTTACTTTTTATTGTTAAAACAAAGTCATGGTCAAATTTAGATTCTCCCTCAGATAACTCTACAACTTGGCGGCCCTCGTTATAACTAATTTTAATTTTATGCGTTGGCGATTCTATCATTTCTATTCCCTGATTCAGCACACTTATTCTGCATGCAATTTTATAAGGAACTTCATCTGCATATGATTCAGTGATTTTATCCGTCAGCACCGCGTCTGAACTTTCATTAGCATATCTGTGTCCGATTGTGAAAGGCAACGATAACCGCATCATGTCATCCATTGATTCAAGTTCTGCCACATACCCGATTGTTACTTTGATTTTTTGTCCGGGATTAATGTTGCCGATTGAAAGTGAAGTTATATCTCCTGCTTCATAATTTAATAGAGATGCCCCATCGCCATCTTCTATTGCGTCGATATAAATTTTTTCAGCATCTTCAGCCGCTTCTGCAACGCCTGTGATTGTTTTTTCTCCTGTTTCGATTATCATTTCATTAATCGTCGCCTTGTACTTCGTCGGGAAGCAGAACAGAGTTTCTATCGGAACTGATTCTTTATTTTCATATTCTTGAATTATACGGGTCTGTTCGCAAATTCCGTCAATTTGCGAATCAAATGAAATACTTAACAACGCAACTGTACTTCCGGAATTTTTATTAATGAGAGAAAAAGGATACAATTTTGCTCTGGCTCGCACCGCCCTGTCTTTCCCCCATGTATTTTCCTGTGTAGACGATCTATCGGAGAACCTTTCTCTCTTTCTTTCATTCCTAAGTCTTTCAACTTCCTCTGCTATTTCAGGTGATGGCTGACTTATACTATGCTCAACATCAGCCTTATCAGACTCACTGCCACTGCTATTTTTTGTTCCAAATATACTGTCTAAAAAGCTCACTTTGATTCTCCCAATATTATTGTATTAATGAATGATTTAATTTTCTCGGCCTGCTCTGCCGAAATTATATTTAACGGAGCAACTAATTCGACTCCATCCCTCAGCTGATAATGCACCTTGATATTTTTTTCAGGTGTTAGTTCATCTTTCACAGTCACTTGCTCTGATGAGCCATCCAATAATTCCTTTATCTTAAATAGAGGTGTTCCCTGCTTTGACCACGCTTGAATTATTTTTAACCGCTCCAAATGCTTGTCGGTGTAGTACGAACCTCGTCCCCCGCCTTCTGGAGGAGGAAGAATTCCTATTTGGATATAGTAACGGATTGTCCTGCTTGGCAATCCTGTTTTTTCTGAGAAGTTTTCTAAGTTGTACATATTAAAGTCTTATTATATTGACAGTAAATATAACACTAAACATGACAGTTGTCAAGAATAATTTATACAAAAACGTTTTTCTTAACAAAATGGGCTAATAACGCATGATTTATGATTAATTTTTATGGGTGTGAAATTTGAACGGGGAGTGTTTTTTTAAATTGAAGAGTTTCAGGATTCAGAAATAGCGATATTATTTAAGTCTATTTTACAATAATCCTCCGCAAATCCTCATCCCTATCAATATCCAAAAGCACCTCGGGATACTCACATTCCCAAACTTTTATTTCTGTATCGTGCCCATTGCGGATAGTTTTAAGATTAGCATCATCACCTGAGGAAATAATTAGATTTTTTATTTTATCAGAGAATATAATCGGGTGACCATTCTTTCCCTTATAGGCAGGCTGCAACCAATTAGATGTAACATCAATCTGCTCAACAAATTCAGAATAAAATTTTACGGGAATCATCGGCTGATCAACAAAGTGGTAAAGAAACCATTCACCCCCAACTTGTGAGGCGAGCCCTTTTTTCAGCGAAGTGAACATCCCTTTTTCATAATCAGCATTCACGACAAACTTAACCCGCTCATGCATTTGCACATCAAGGAATTCGGCCACAGCATCTATTATATAGTCAGACTTAAAACCGGTAACAACTATTACGCGTTCACAAACCATAAGGCATTTTAGAATCACCTGCTCTATGAATGTCTTACCTTCCCATTCATATAATGGTTTGAAACCGCTGCACCTCCCCGATTTTCCGGCGGATATAATTATTCCGGTTATTATTGGTTTAATCATTTATTGACTATCTCCCAATAACCGGATCTTTTATTCCCAACCCTCCTCAAGTGTCCTAAATCTTTCAGTTTCTTAATGTGACCATCTATCGCGGTTGTAGAAAGGTGAACTTCCATCGATAACTCTTTAATGGAAACCTTCGAATTTGTATTTATTAATTTTAATATAAGTTTTTGTTTATCTGCTAAATCATTTACCAACCCATTAGCCAACCCATTAACCAACCTCATATTAGCATCTTCAATATTTTTTCTGAATAATGTCGAAATAAAAACATCCCCAACTTGTTCAAACCGAGCATCTGGTTCACGCTCAAGAATAAATGCAATCCCTCGCCCAAATTTTTCCACATATCGTGCCCGATGAAATATATCACAAATTAATTCATTCCTCCTTTTAGATACCTTCTTAGATATAATATCCCTTATAGTCAGCCCCCCCATTAAAACTCCGGGATTCCTCACTTCAATTCTGTTGCTAAAAACCAGAACGGTAATACTGTCGAGATCAAAATAATCGCGATGACAAAAAGCATTTATAACAACCTCACGGATTGCTTCTCTATTTATTTCCGGGACATCTTCTCTTTGCAGACCTTCGATGCGCATCCCCAAATGAATGTTCTTCAAAATATATTCTTCGGCTTTTTTTATAAGCAAGAAAACATCCCCCGAATACTCTTGCCTGTCAATAATATATGAAGTTGATACGCCGCCAAAGACAGCACAGCGCAGTTTAGCATTCGGGAAAAATTTTTCAGGTGTTTTTGCGAATAATAATACCGCTGTGTTTGTGAGTCCACCCTTCGACATAAGGTTTAAGTTCGACAATGCTGTTGTGGCAGAAAGTGAGTTTAACCCGGCTAGCTTAAGAAATGAATGTACTTTGGGAACGCTTATATCTTTATTGGAAACAGATGAACATAACTGAGTATCCCATCGAAGATTTTTGAGTTTATTTTCCAGAATTATTTTTGTTACTTCGGCGGTTGAAAGCTTTCTATCTTCATCCCCAATACGCAAATAAAATCTGCCGTCTGCTGAATAAGGAACATCTAACCCGGCAAATGATACCCTTATGCAGTTTCTGTTTTCAATCAGTTCTTCCCTAATTTCCGGGTATATTTTGGGTTCAATTTTTTCACTGATACTTCTCGAGATTTCACGAATTGTATTATTTGAAATATCCTGCCCAATTACTTTACCCTTATCAGTTATGCCGAAAAGTATAGTGCCCCGGCGACTGCGATTAAGCATTGCCGAAATTGAAATGATTGCCTCTTTTAATTCACCCGTGGATGACTTAAACTCAAGTTCTTCTGATTCAGAGAAAACGGCTTTAATAATACTTTTCATATTATCTATGTTCAAAGAAAATAATTTCGGTTTATAGTATTGACTATACTAATTTTCATTTGTATCATCACTATAAATATTCTCTATACTTAATTTCAGCCTAGTATTAGAAATATATTATTACGAAAGAACCTTCACCCAATCAGCATAAGATTTTGCCTCAGGTTCGGGATTTTTAATTGAGAGTGCATTCGGGTCCTTCAATCCGTTACCTGTAAACATCGTCATTGGAATTTCGTTTGATTTCAATTTTCCTTCGGAAATATATTTTTTCAGTCCAGCATATGCCGATGATGAAGCGGGCTCAACCATCAAACCTGTTTCGCGAATTATTTCTGCCTGTGCATCTAATATTTCTTCATCAGAAACGCAGACAACTTCACCCGCAGTTTCCTTGACTGCATGTGCTGCCATATATAAATTTCTAGGCGATGATGCGGAGATACTGTCTGCAACAGTATCGGCAGGCATAAACTCAAATTTTCCGTCTCGTACAAATCTGTAAAGCGCATCACTTCCGCTCGCCTGTACAGCTACTAATCTTGGCATCTTCTCAATCCATCCTAGATTCATAAGGTCATATATACCTTTATATATTCCCGCAATAATAACCCCGTCACCCGTAGGAACAAATATTACATCAGGTAACTTACCGTTCAACTCAATGAACATATCAAGAACTGAAGATTTTTTTCCTTCAATAGTAAGCGGATTATAAGCCGTGTTTCTGTTGTACCATTTATTCTTCGCCGAAACTTCAAGACACAAATCAAACGCATCGTCATAACTTCCGTCAACCAAATATATCTGTGCACCGAATGCCTGTATCTGAATTCGTTTACCAAGCGGAATCCTCTTCGGGCAAAATACATGCGCACGAATGCCTATTCTGGCACTTAGTCCCGCTAAAGATGAACCTGCATTACCCGTTGATGCAGCAGCAATCTCAGTGATATTCTGCTGCATAGCCTTCACAACCACCAAGGATGTCGCCCTGTCCTTATAGGATAGCGTGGGATTGAGCGTATCATCAAACACCATAAACCCGCCTGCGGATTTTGTCATTTGGTCAGTTACCGCATTCCGCGTA
>CAIWTC010000300.1 GCA_903915485.1 uncultured Ignavibacteriales bacterium
AATTATCCGTTATCCCCAGAATATAAACATGCTTATCAATTTTTACAGCGGAAATAAATTTCTTCGGCATTATCATTTGTGTTGAAAGTAACTTCATATTCAGGTTCGATTTTCCGCTTGACGAGGTGCGATAAACGAATCTCTTCATTAAAAATAAAATCCCGTAAGTCATTCCTAAAAGAATTCCCAAATAAAATACCAACCGGATGATATCCCATGCACTTATCATTAAAATCCTTTTAGGCGTTCGTTTGCATCAATTAAGTTAGTTATTCTTATTCCGAAATGCTTGTCAATAACCACAACTTCACCTTCGGCGATTTTCTTGTTGTTCACAAAAACATCCACAGGCTCACTTGCAAGTTTGTCCAACTCAATAACATAACCTCTTTCAAGCTCTAAAATATCTTTAATCTGCATCTTAGTTCTTCCTAATTCAATGAATACATTCAGATGAAGGTCTTTTAAAAATTCAATCTTGTCATCTGATACCGGTATTCTTCTTGTTGATTCATCAAACTGCGGAAAGTCTGCTGAACCGCCTTCATATTGACGATTTTCTACATCTTCAATCGGTTCGTCAAATTCAGCATCATTAATTTCATTATTCGCCATCTTTATAAACTCCTTTTTTTAATCTGGTTCTTCGATTTTATGTGTTATCTTTACTGCCCTGTGTCCGTTAACTTCACCTGCCTGCCCGTTGAAAATCATTCGTTCTTCAACGCTTACAGCAACTTCATCCCCAATTTTTTTATTCATCAAAATCACATCGCCCTTTTTCAAAGCCATCAATTCGCGCATGCTTATTACTGCTTTGCCAAACTCTACTCTAACACCCAAATCAGTGTTTCTCAAATGATTCACCAATATATTGCGCGCGGTAGTCCCGGAATATTTAACCGGGCGGATAGTTGAAAGATTTTGCGAGCCCAATTTTGAGAGTATTGTATCAAATGCAAATGTTGCAAAGCATACATTCATTAAAAATGCCTGCTCGCCCACAAATATCTCGAAGGAGATAATCAGTACGCTTTCCGACTGTGAGGTTATTTGCGCAAAATCTATGTCCGACTCAAACCTATCTAATTCAAAATCATACTGACCTATTATCTGCCATGCTTTTTTAAGTTCAGTCATTACTTTTTCAACGAACACTAAAAGTACTTTTTGTTCGATTGGTGTTATAACTTTTGCCTGTTTAGTTCCTTTGCCGTTACCGCCAAGGAGCCTGTCAATAAGCGTGAAAGCTAGTTCAGTACTAAGTTCAAGGATTGCTTTTATATCGCTTCCTTTAACATCAAAGAGGAACAGACACGCAGGATTTGAAACCGAAAGTACATATTCTGAGTAATAAATCTGATCAACAGAAATAACATTAATGTTGATTATCGACTGAAGTTTAGTCATTAAGAATGAACTTAAACTTTCAGAAAAGTTTTCGTGAATATTGCGAATTGTTCTTAATTGATTTTTGGAGATTCGGTTAGGAAGGCGAAAATCATAAGGAACAGCTTCCCTTTCCTGACCGCCGCCGTGAGGTTGTTCTCCACCTGTCTTAATATTATTAAGCAGTTGGTCAATTTCTTGTTGGGAGAGTACTTCAGCCATTAAATTATTGTATTATATATTTACTAAAAACAACGCTGTTAACTTCTGCATCAGGCATTGCGGCACTAATGGAATTAGACAACTGAATTTTCAATGTTTCCTTATAGCCAACCTGATTAAGTTCTTCGAGTTTTTTGCATGAAAGTGTTGAAATGACAATATCTTTTACAAGCACTTCTCTTTCGGAAAGTTTTTTCTTCGCTTCTTCAGTTGCCACCCCGAAACCAACTGATACAAGCATCAACCGCTGTCCGTTTGTACCGGCAGGGTTGATAATAACATCATCAACAGTAAAGAAAAAGTTGCTAACTCCGGTACTTTTTTCGCCTTTACCGTGCGCACCAGCCTTAAGTTCAGATGCAGCATTTTCCGCATCAGTATGTGCTTTGAATCTGCTGAGCATTATGTTTCCCAAGATAAAATAAACAGCAACTAGCTGAATTATGAAAATAGGCAATCCTATGATGAAGACTTTCGCGTTCATCCCGCCTTTTTTTACCTCTGAGATTTCTCTCGATTCAATTTTTTCGTCCATGAGTATTAACCATTTTTATTATTCTTAAATCGTTATGCAATCAATGTGCCAAGAAAATTAGAATTTCAAACAAGGACTTTACGGTTGAATACATATCAATATTTAATCTAGGCAATTATCAATCCAAATGATTCAATCATTAAGCTTGTGTTTATGCCTTGTTATCTCTCATTTTTTGTGAAAATTACATTTTAGTGCAGAGATGCCATATTGATTGATTTGATTGGAATTGGTTAATATTATACAATTGAGGAAAATTGAACGGTGTTGAGGCTTTTGTGGAAAGACATAATGATAAATTCATACGCCACGCCATAAGTTGTGGTTGTTTTCAAATTTATAGATTTTGGAAACAACAAAACGATTAGCCTAAATTAATCTCTCGTGTTACGCAAAAATATATCCCCTAATTTAATAACTCCATCCTCCATAATTGGAGGACGGAATTATTGTTAAAAATCGTTCTCCTTGCTGCTTTGCGTAACATCAGTTAATCTATATAACTTACTACCAAAAGGTCTGTGCCTTTTTACATTACCCATTCATGAACTTATAGTTCTTTAGATGTATTTTTATGAAACTCCCCTTATTATTTTGAGTGCATATTTATCAGCACAGCTAGGCATAATAAATATCGCAATGAGTTTCTAAAATAAACTACCCGCTATTTCCCGGATTTTATCGCCTCTGAAACAATTGACAGCAACTGTGTCTTGTTAAACGGCTTAGATATAAAATGCGAACACCCAGCACGGAAAAACTCTTTCTTTTGACCGAGCATTGCGTATGCGGTAACTGCTACAATTGGAATATTCAAATCAGGACATTCCTTCTTTATCATTTCAATTGTCTCAAGTCCGTTTGGAGAATCAAACCCTAACCTGATATCCATAAGTATTGCGGCAAATATTTTACTCTTTACTTTTTGAACAGCGTCATATCCGTCTGCAGCATGCACAACCCGGCAGATGTTTTTAAGATTTCTTGTTACTATACCAAGTGCTGCAAGGTCATCTTCTACATAAAGAACAACGGGAAGATTTTCTGTCGGGTCCTTCTTCAGGCTCTTTGGCGGTTCCTGAATCAGAATTTCACCCTGAGACACCTCTTGCACTAAAGGAATTACAACTGTAAATGTGGAGCCCTTACACGGTTCGCTCTCAAGTGTAATTGTTCCGTTAAGTTTTTGAACAAATCTTTTTGTTATAGTTAAACCAAGACCAGAACCCTCATAACCTCTTGAAAGCCCTTCATCCGCCTGACGGAATTCTTCCCAGATTAAATCCTGATTGTCTTTAGCTATGCCGATTCCGGTATCTATTACTTTAATTACCAGCATTTCGCCCGATTCATATTCTTCCTTTGCAACACTGACCGTAACACCGCCTTGATTAGTAAACTTGATTGCATTATTAATAAGGTTATTCATGATATGCAAAAGCATCCGCTTATCCATAATAATTTCCAGTGACTCATATGTTGTGTCAAGAGTCAGCGTAAGCGACT
>CAIWTC010000301.1 GCA_903915485.1 uncultured Ignavibacteriales bacterium
AAATTATGCCATAAGCCTAATGATATAGCGGGGAGTTTAAGTCCGCTTTTCCCGCATCGGGAATAACTCATTTTAGAATAACGCTCATCGGATGGTTTATATAACATATTTTTAATACTTCCTTGTTGAAGAATAATTACTAAACAATGCCTAATAGGTGATAAATAACTACATCTATTCTTAAAATATGCAAATTACTTGTGACTAAATAAAATGAATTCTATATAACGACAGCAAAAGCAGTTTATTCCCGAAATATAGTTCTGATAATTGTTGAATTAATTAAAATGATTATAGGGGTTGATTAATAAAAAAGCGGCCCCTTTTTCAGGAGGCCGCTTTCTATATTTTAATTCTTTATATGGATTAAAATAAACTCTAATACTTATTTAATGTACATCATCTTCTTAATCTTTGAAAATTGTTTTCCTGTGGTAAATTCAGTGCTTGCAAATTTATAGATGTACATTCCGCTTGCAAGTTTATAGTTATTCATATCAACAGTATACTCGTGATAGCCAGCTGACATACTTCTATTGATTAGTGTTGTTACTCTTTGTCCGATAACATTGTATAACTCAAGCGTTACTTGTGCATCAGCAGGAAGTGCATATTTTATTACTGTGGATGGGTTGAAAGGATTAGGATAGTTTTGTCCTACCGCGTATTCTTTCGGCAACGATGTTTTGTCCTGGTCACTTACTGAAGTAAGGTTTTGTGCGTTGACTGTAAATTGGGAAATTGAATTAGTCGTAAATGTAACGCTTCTGCTTGACAAATCATTTGTGCTGCCGATACCGCTCCATGATGTTCCATCTATGCTTCCATAAGTTTGAGATTTTGTCAAGTCGACACTATTATCATCTGAAGATATCCACGCAAGAGTAACATCGCGTCCCCTTACCGGTTGATTATCACAGGTTGCTAACCATTTGCGTGCAATGCCCGGTTTTGAATTTACTTGAACAACACCGTTTGCTCCGGAAACTCTTGTTACAGTTACATTTCCTAAATCATCTAATCCGCTCGAAAGTGAAAATCCTATTCCTCCAAATGTGGAAGCACCAATGCCTAAGCTTCGGGTAGCAGCAAGATTTCCGACAACATAGGCTCCTGCTGTTTCTCCGCTTACTGTGCCCGCGGTTCCAAGTTGAAGTGTGTTGCTTCCTGTAACTAATGAGCCAGCGGTGAATTTTAGAGTTCCTTCAATTTTGCGAGTACCCATAAGCGAGACATTATATTTATTATAGATTGTGACATTCGATGGACCACCGACTGCAGGGAATTCATTATCTGTTGTTACTTGAGCACCGGATTGAGATGAGTAGCCATACTGAAGAATTGCATTCGGACCGTAGGTTAAAGTTTTCCCATTCAGGTTCAATGATGCAGAGCTTTGAATGCTAAGTGTGCCGTTTACAGTTGTATTAACGCCCAAAGATTTCACGCTTGTTCCCGTCAGTATTAAGTTATCATAAGTTGTTACTCCCACCGGAAGTGTAGACGCTGATATACTGTAATATCTAACTGTGCTGCCGGTGTTAAGAGTAACTACCTGCGGAAGACTGGCCACTGTTGGTGTCGAGTAGTATTCGCCGCCTGAATTTACTACCAGCGTTGTTGATGTGGTTGCGTTGGGATACCAATATGCAGTGTTGATGCTGCTCTTTAGCAATCCGCCCTCTTTAATGGTAACTGTCCCTGAGTTAAGAGTACTATCAGTCCATCCGCGACTTGTAGGAATGTAAAGAGTTCCGCCGTTTTCGATATCAATATTCCCAATGTTTATTCTATTGCTTGAGCCGGTTGCTAGATATGCATCTCCCCAAATAGTCATTTTCCCAATCTTTGCAGTTTCAGCACCGGTGAAATTTCCTCTTCTGATGTGTGATGAAGAACCAACCATATTGAATACCGCGCCTGAATCAATAAGTATCGTTGGATATGTCGAAGAACTTGCAATATTTCTTCCTTCAATATCATCGGTTGAGCCCAGTTCAAAAGTTCCATTCCGAACCTCAAGACTTGTGCCTATTCCTAATTTATAATTGAAACCTGTTCCGGTTGTAAATTTACCTCCGGACTTATCAATAATAACTTCCTCAAGGCGGAAAGGGTATGGAGTTGTACTTGTTATTCCAAGGTTGGAGATTGTCTGTTGTGCCGCATCGCCTTTGAAAATTAACTTTGCACCAACGGTCCATAAAGAACTAGTAGTATAGAATGGATTGACTGAAGTATTGAATCTGTTGAAATTTCCAAAAATGTTGAGGTCTGCATTCATTCCCAATCGCGCAGTTGTATCACCAAAACTAATACTGCTGCAGTACGCTGAGGCATTGACTGTTACGGTATGTCCCGCTGAAATAAGTACATTATGTAAAGAGTCGGGCAATACACCGCCGGCCCATGTGCTTGTTGAATTCCAACTTCCGCTTGATGCTGAATAGATTGTCGGCAGCGGAGGCAGAATTACGAAAGAAATTGTATCACCGATTCCCAATCTATTAACTGAGTTTATCCGTAATTTGCAAGTAGTTGATGGTGCGTTAGGTACAATCCAATCAAGCCTATTTACAGAGGCAGCACTGATTTGAGTCCATGTGCTTCCGTTATCGGTTGAGTAATTTACTTTCATTGTATCCAAACCATTGCCTGAAATCCATTTTATTGTCTGATATGCTCCGGCATTCCATTGTTCAGACTCTAGTGGTGAAGCAAGTTTAGTAAAACTAGCGCGGTTAGCTGACCAATTTACTGCAGCCCTAACCATGTATTCTAAACCGCTGGTCATTTCGGGATGCGGGGAATGAATTATGACTCGCCCTTTTCCAAAACAGCTTTGTGCAAAAGCTGTGGTTCCAATCATGGCTCCCGGTATAGCACCATTTTCGGCAATCTCTGTGGCAAATGTAGAAAGTTTTACATAAGCGGGAAGCGTGTCAACAGCCCCCGGAGCCATCAAAGGACCTTGCCAGTAAACGATTGATACTGTGTCTTCTGCTATCCCATAAAACTTCATTCCCTCTTTAGTAAAATTTAAGCTCACTGTTCCATGACCACGGGCCCAATGAGCACCGTCAACCGCTTTAGCATTAAGAATTTTGAGTGACCATGAATACGCTGCAGATGCAAGGTATGCTCCCCCGCAAGTGCCGTAATATCCGCCCCCGCGATAGACGAAACTTCTAACGGAATCTAATCCCGCAGGTTGAAGGCTTGCCGCTTGACCAGACCCGCTTCCGCCGGGAACTAAAAACATATCAAAGTTATTCAGAACGCCGGCGCGGATGTCTGCGCCTGATACCTCTGTAAATGCATACATAGTGGGATCGGTAATGCATGCTTCAAATTTTGCAGGGTCACCGGTGCCGACACCATCATCATTAAAGACAGCAACTTTAATCGGGTATGTTTGGGAGTATGTTTTATGGTTTGAGGAAATGAAAAATAGTATAAAAAGCGTTAATGCCGAGAATCGTAAAGCCTTAAACATAACATCACCTTATTTTTGGAGTGAATAAAATAAAAAATTAATGAATCAATATTCATGCCCCATGTGAATAGTTGATTCAGTTCAAAAAAATAGATATGTTTTAACAGTAAGTTAGTTTTGAGCAAATTAAGCACATATTTGTGAATTATTAGCCCAAAAGTTTGTATTGCAGGCAATTCCAATGGAATATGCGGGGGAGGCTTTCTAAAATTATTAATCAATCCCGTAATTAATAAATGAATTATTCACATTTATGCATGACTAAATTAAAATGAACTTGCATGCTTTCAGTTCTTACGCACTCAGGTCAGGTGGCAGTGTCTAATTAATGTTGACCCAAGACATACAAATAACTCCTTTTGAACTTAGTAATAGTGTGCTAAACCGTAAGTTGATCTAACGAATACAGCAAATAGCCCCAAAGTTTCTGCTCTGAAGGCGCTGATTATCAGTCATTTATGAGCAATAATTTCGAATAATATTCAATTCTATTGAAGATGCTTACCATCTATGCTGGTAGAAAAACGCGTGAATTTGTGAAAATTAGGGGTATCCAACGCAAATTGCGCAAAATATCAGTCATTTGCTTACTAAAAGGAAACAGAGGTTGTAAGTTTGTATTATTAATGTGGAATAATCCCAGAATGCGACAAAAATATTTTTTGGCTCGGCATTTTTTGTGGGGGTAGCCCTAACATTAATAATAGTATGCTTCCATTTAATGTAGCAACTCAAATTTATACGATAATGAAAAAGTGAATAAAAAGTGTTTATGTCAAACTTAATCAACAAAGTTAATATGTTTAAGGCTATTGAACGCAGAGTGCCGTTGTGCAAGATTGTTACTCAGCAAATCGAAGAATCGATTATGTCCAAGCAGTATCTTCCGGGGGCGAAGTTGCCTACCGAAACTGAATTAAGCAAACAGTTCGGCGTCAGCAGGACAGCTATCCGCGAAGCGCTACAGACGCTTTCT
>CAIWTC010000302.1 GCA_903915485.1 uncultured Ignavibacteriales bacterium
AATTTCGTTTTTAAAAACAACGAAGATGTTCATTGCTCCGACTTCTTCAATATATTTTTGTTCAACTCCGTCGAGCCAAAGTACTTGCGAGTAGCCATTTTTCTTTGCTAGTTCAGCAGCCATCAAACTTGCAGCATAATTACCGGGAGTTTTGCATTCGCCCATTCCCTTGCGGACGGCGCGGACATATTCATCCTGAACGAGGATTCTGACAGGTTTGAAACCTTCTGCATAGTATGCACCGACAGGCGAAAGAAGAATCATAAATTTAAATGAGCTTGATGATTTTACTCCAAGGTGGGGTTCAGTACCAAACATAAAAGGGCGGACATAAAGTGACTGACCTGCTTCAGAGGGAACCCATTCTTTGTCGACATTAATAAGTTCACGAAGCGCACTCAAGACAAAATCGACATCTACTTCGGGCATACATAATCTTTTAGCCGATTTGTTTAATCTGGCAAAGTGATTCTCTGCGCGGAATAAAACTATCTCGCCTGTATGCTGTTTGAATGCTTTCATTCCCTCGAATAAGGCCTGACCATAATGTATGAACATTGTTGCCGGGTGAAGAGAAAGGTTTTCTAATGGTTTGATTTGAGCATTGTGCCAACCGATACCTTCTTCATAATCCATTTCAAAAACATGATTAGTGAAATAGATTCCAAATCCGAGTTTTTCCGGTAAAACTACTTTGTCGGTGCTTGTTTTGATATTGTATTTAATTTCTGTCATAAATGCTCCATTCGTAAAAAACTGCTATTGAACAACCCAATAATTACTAAAAATTCTGCTCAAATGAAAGTGAAGAAGTTAGATATTCGACATTATTTTTTTGAATATGCCGTTCATCACTATATTTTTACTAAATTAATTCTTTATTGCTAATTATTTATTAATTTCAATGGATTGGAAAGAGAATGGATTCAGCAAAATATACAAAATCGATTAATCCTGCCACGGAAGAAGAGTTTGGAACTACTTTAGAAAACTCGATTGAAGATTTAACTGCCGCCGTTTCGGATGCAAAAAAAGCTCAAGCGGCTTGGGGAAAATTACATATCTCCGAGAGAAAGCGTTATCTGCTCAAGATAAGAGATTATATCGCCGAAAACGCTGACAGGATTTCTGAGGTGATATCAAAAGACACCGGTAAAACCAGAATGGACGCTCTAAGTACTGAGGTGCTCCCTTCAGCAATGGCAATAAATTACTACGCTAAGAATGCCAAGTGTATTCTTAAACCTAAAAAAATTATCCCCGGAAATATTTTATTAGTTAATAAATCAACTAAAGTTGAGCGCGTGCCGTTAGGTGTGGTTGGAATCATAAGTCCATGGAACTATCCTTTCTCAATACCTCTTCATGAAATTGCAATGGCATTAATTGCCGGTAATGCTGTTATACTGAAAGTAGCCTCAAACACATTAGCTGTCGGTAAAATGATTCAGGAATGCGTTGATGCAGCAGAATTGCCTAAAGGATTGTTCAGTCACATAAACCTTCCCGGAAAAATTGCGGGTGATGCGTTTATTGAAAGCGGGATTCATAAATTATTCTTTACAGGTTCTGTTGAGGTGGGAAAATATTTGATGAAAAAAGCATCCGAAAAACTGATGCCTGTTTCGTTGGAATTAGGCGGAAACGATGCTATGATTGTCTGTGCTGATGCTGATTTGGAGCGCTCTGTAGGCGGTGCAATCTGGGCGGGGCTTTCGAATGCAGGGCAGTCCTGTGCCGGAGTTGAAAGAATATTTGTCGATGAAAAAATATATGCACCGTTTGTTGAGATGCTGAAAAGCAGAGTACTGAAATTAAAATTGGGAGTAGATACTGATTTTAATGTGGATATAGGTTCGATGACGACTGAGTCGCAGTTAAATTTAGTCCGTCTTCATGTAAAGGATGCAGTTGACAAAGGGGCGAAAGTTTTTGCAGGGAATAATAAGGACGGCGATAACAATGTCGGTTTGTTTCATGTCCCTGTAATAATTGAAAATGTAAATAATGAAATGCTGACAATGCGAGAGGAGACTTTTGGTCCGGTACTTGCGGTTGACTCATTCACAAACATTGAAGATGCAATTGCTAAAGCTAATGATTCTCAATTTGGACTGACCGCATCAGTATGGTCGCAGGACAGAAAAAAGGCCAGGCAGATAGCAGCAAAGCTTGAGTCAGGTACAATAACGATAAATGATCATTTAATGTCGCATGGGCTAGCAGAAGCACCATGGGGCGGGTTCAAGCAGTCGGGGCTTGGACGCACACATAGTTATCTCGGGCTTGAATCGATGACACAACCACGAACGGTGGTAGATGATTTTCTTTCGCCTATAATGAAGCGAAATATGTGGTGGCATCCGCATTCAAAAGAAACATATGACGGACTGAAGGGTGCGTTAAGTTTTCTATATGTAAAGAACTGGAGCAAGAAGATGGAAGGGTTGTTTAAGTTGGTGCCTGTGTTTATGAAGTGTTTTGTTAAAGGAAAAGATAATAACTAAATATTCACTACTTAAGTTTCTTGTGGCCTTCAAATATTGTTAATATTGATATCGAGTTTTTCTCATACAGATAAACAATGCGATAGTTTTTGTAAATAATTTCGCGGATATTGGGCTTCGAAAATTCCGGGACAACTCTCCCTCTTTCGGGGTTTTTGTTTAAGGACTCGGCAATTGCGAAAATTTTTTCTATGAACTTAACCGCATTTGCTTCGTTGTCTAAGCTTATATAGTCTTTAATCTGCTGCAAGCAGTCAATCGACTTTTTCGTCCAATTTATTTTCATTGCCTTGCAGGTAATTTCAATAATTTCCTTGCATCAACCTCAGACATTACATTTCCTTTTTCAGCATCATTTAATCCCTCGGTTACTGATTTAACAAATCTTTGTGTGTACCTAAGTTCGTCAAATTCTTCCGGTGAAATCAGTACACCGGCAGGTTTTCCGTTTTGGGTAATTATTAATGCATTTTGGTTTTTGTGTAATTCTCTCAAGTATAAAGCTAATCCTGCCTTAAACTTACCCACAGGTATTATGTCATTAGTGACTGAAATCTCATTCATGCTCTTTCCTTTATAATTAATTTAGACTAAAATATAGGTCTAAATTTAGACTTTTACAAGAAGGAATTTACATTATTTGAGTGTTTTTGCGAATAGCTTTAAGATTTTCGGCCATTGAGGCAACAACGAGAAAGAAAGCGCAAAGGAAAACACCTTGAAAAAGTACAGCAACACCTATTCCTATCCAAAGTGGGTTTGCTACTTCAATCGTTCTTGATGACGAGTAATAATAATCAGTATTTGCTATTTTTTGTGTGCCATAATTCGCCCAAATTATGATTGCTCCGAGGATTCCAAAAAATAAGTCTAACCAAGCGAAAACCTCTAATACAGCTATCGC
>CAIWTC010000303.1 GCA_903915485.1 uncultured Ignavibacteriales bacterium
CCAGATAAACCTGATAAGAATAATTAAACCATTTCTCAATTTTAACTATATACTCAATATTTATAATGATACTCCGATGTATCTTGATAAATTGCTCATGCGGAAGCATACCTTCCCATTCGGTGAGCGGTTTTCTGATATAGAACTGATGTGCATCAGAAGAATTTATACAAGAATAATCACCTTTAACCTGTATATGCGAAATTTCTTTAAGTTTCAGCATCCTGGTGCCTGAATGTGAATCAACAAAAATACTTTCGGAATAATTAAGCTGCACATGTTTGTTTGCAGAAGCTGATGCTATTTCTTCTTCTTCATGCTGTACGAAAGTTTCAGTATGATGAACTTCATCTGATAATTCCTGACGTTTAATGATTTGCGTGTGGATAGCTTTTACTAACTCGTCAAGTTGAAACGGCTTTGTGATATAGTCATCCGCACCAAGTTCCATACCCTTTCTCAAATCATTCCTTTCAATTTTAGCTGTCAGGAAAATAAAAGGCGGAACATCTTTCGGGTGCAAATTCTTTTTGATAAGTCTAAGCAGCTCAAATCCGTTTCTACCCGGCATCATGATATCACAAAGGACAACATCAAAATGCTGTTTAGTGATTGTTTCCAAAATATGCTCACCGTCAGGAAGCGCAACTGCGACAAAACCTTCTTCATCAAGAATAGCTAAAATATTCTCCCTGATTAGCTTGTCATCTTCGATTATAAGTATATGGTATGGCATAGGATTATTTTCTAATTTTAAATCTGCAATTTACGGTAACAGAATTTTCTGTGCAAAGGACGCTGAAATCTGCTTTGTAATTCTCACACAGTTTCTTAGCAATAACTAAGCCGAGTCCCAAGCCCTCAGCATTACCATCACCTTTGTCAAACTTCATAAATTCTCCAATTAACGAAACTTCCTCTTTACTCATTCCCTTACCGGTATTGCTAACGGATAAAAGATAATTTGAAAATGAAATTCCGCCAAGCACCGTTACCAAAGTTCCGGGGGCAGAAAACTTAAACGCGTTATCTACAAGCTCATAAACAATACGGAATAAATGGCTGTCACTGATACCTATCGAGGAGCGAATTGCCTTAATAGCCAAATCAGTCGGTCTTCCATACTGTTCAGCTAAATCTGATGCTACCATTTTGATAATATCATTCGGCAGCGAACATATTTCCTTGTTTAACTTAATATATTCGGATTCATCAGAACGGATAAGGTAAATATCCAGAAGAGAAATATACTTACTGAAAACATGTTTAATTTTTTCTGCAGAAAAATGAATTTTCTCGCCGTACTCAAATATTTCATCTTGAGTTAATTCATTATATGGAGCCATTAATAAATCGCTGGTCATATAAATATTGTTAAGCGGTGTAAGAAGTTCCCTCGGCAAAGCAGCAGCTATATTCTCGCGGAGTGTGGAATTCTTTTTATCAAGCATATTGGATTTCTGAAGCCTGATTGAGACGGCTTCCAGAATTTCCTTTCGGGTATATGGCTTTGTAATATAATCATCGGCGCCAAGATTCATTCCTTCGCGGATATTATCTTTGGATGTTCTTGCAGAAAGCAAAATGAAAGGTTTGTCAAAGTTAATCTTCTCATCTCTTGTTCGTTTGAGAAGCTGCAGGCCGTCCATTCCCGGCA
>CAIWTC010000304.1 GCA_903915485.1 uncultured Ignavibacteriales bacterium
AATCACCATGAAAATATTTCTTTTCTCCCTCGAATAAAAATTCATTTTTAGTTATCTTTAATACTTACATCTGACAATACTTTGGAAATTACATATGCTCGAAATAATAAAGTTTAATAACAAAATACTTCCTGATGAACAATGGGACGCTTTCATTGACGATTCAGACAACGGAACTATGTTTCATAAGAGGAAATTCTTATCATACCACCCCTCGGATAAATTCGTTGACGGGTCTGCTGTTATCACAAAGGATTCCAAACCTTTTGCGCTGTTTCCTGCTGTAGTCATAAACCGCGGCGGGAAGAAAATTTTGTCTTCACATTCAGGTGCATCTTATGGCGGACTTGTATACAAGCTTGAGTTCACAATAAAAGACGCGTTTGACTGCGTGCAAGAACTTGAAGCATATGCTAAATCAATCGGATGCGATGCAATTCAGATGACAATTCCCCCGATGATATATCTCACAAAATATTCTAATTATCTTGACTTTGCTTTATTCCGCAACGGATTCAGTTACCTTAAACGCGAAATATCAAGCGTTGTTCAGTTAGATGTTCCGGAGGAAAAACTGCTTTCAACTTTCCGTCAGGAAGCGCGGACAGCAGTCAAAAAATCTATCGCTCAGGGAATTGAAATAGTTGAAACCGACAGATTTGCAGAGTACTATGAAATACTCAAGAAAAACTTAAAGATGCGGCATGGTGTCAATCCTACTCATACCCTTGATGAGTTACTAAAAATTAAAGCGCTCTTCCCGACCAAAGTTCGTTTATTCGGAGCATTTAAAGATGATAAGCTTATTGCCGGTGTTTGTAACTTCAGCGCGAACGATAATGTGGTTCTTGCTTTTTACATAAGCCACGATGAGGACTTCCAGCATTACCGTCCCGTCAACTTACTGTTCTACCGCATAATGAATCAGTACCGCAACGAAGGATTCAAGTTTTTGGATTTTGGTATCTTCACAGTTAATATGGAACCCAACTGGGGACTTGGCAGATTCAAAGAAAACTTCGGCTCCCGCGGAATTTTCCGGGACACTTACTATAAAGAAATTTAATGAAGAAAATTCTTCATGTAGCTCCGCAGAATTATGCGGGTGTTCCATATGATTTTTTCTCGATGCACAATGCATGTGGTGATTCTTCACGATTAATTTCGTTGCATAAAAATCCGTTATCTTTCAAGGAAGATATCTGTCTTGACTTTCCCCTGCCCGATTTTGATTTAGCAAAAAAGTGGCGACGCAAAAAAGTAAGCGACATGGAAGAAACGGAAATCACTACAGCACCAATATTTAAATCAAAAAATATGTTTGAATCTCTATACTATTATTTTTCTGACATAAGCCGCTCTCCTAAAGTTGATTCACTGATTCAAAAACTCTCGCTCGATGATTACGACATAATTCATTTTGACGGCGGACTTGATTTCTACCGCTCACCCAAGCAAGCATTGAAGTGGAAAGCAGCAGGGAAGAAAATTGTTTGCTGCTATTACGGCAGCGATTTAAGAATCAGAGGTCTAATTCCTGAGTTAGATAAAATTTCGGACTTAAATATCACCAGTGAATATGACCACCTTGCTCTTAAGAAGGATTTGAAATACATCTTCTACCCTTACAACACCAATGAGGTCCCCGCAAAAGTTTCCCGCGATGATGATAAAATCGTAGTTGTGCACTCCCCCACTAATAGAAAGTACAAAGGGACAGACTTAATAATTAAAGTGATGAATAAAATCTGCGGCGAGAACAAAAAAGTTGAATTCGTACTTATAGAGAACCGTCCGCGTACTGAAGTACTGGAAGCAAAAAATAAATGCGATATCTGCATCGACCAGGTCGGAGGAACCATGGGCGGCACAGGCTACGGCAAAGCAGGTATAGAAACCCTTGCAATGGGTATTCCCGTTATCACGAACATGACAAAAGAATATCAAGATTGGCTGCCAGAGAATCCTTTTTCAGTTGCTAATAATGAGGAAGAACTTTATTCGTCGTTAAATGAATTAATTTCCGATTTAAATCTTAGATCAGAAAAAGGCAGTTTTGGGAAGAAGTGGGTGGAAAAATATCACGGATTTGGAAGCGTTAATAATCAACTGTTCGCACTTTATAAAGAAGCCGGTATAATATGAAAACAAGCAGTTCACTATTTAGAAATGCTTTTCTTTATACATTCACAAATCTTTTGGTTAAGTCGACTTCCTTTTTACTTCTCCCTATATTCTCGCATTACATAGAGCCTGCTGAGTTCGGTGCATTCTCCATTTTGATTGCAGGGTATATCATAATTGTTTCATGTTATCTCGGAGCTTTTCAAAGTGCTTTCAGTAAAATTTATCTCGATGAAACTGATGAGCTTAGAAAACCTAAAATAATCAGTCAGTTCTTCTCATTGACTTTGATTGTTTCGGTTCCCGCTGCACTGATGTGCCTTGCATTTGCAAATTCAATCTCCTTATCTCTTTTTTCCAATACTAACTATGTAAGAATCATCCAAATTCTTTCACTGTCCATGGTGTTTGATAACTTTCAAACAGCAGCGCTGCATATATTCAAAACTCAGGAAAATGCAAAGAAGGCTGTCACCTACACTGCCGCCTCAGCATTATTGAACTTCGGTATTACAATAGTATTGCTCGCCGGTTTTAATCAAGGCATCACTGCAATAGCGAATGCACAGTTTCTTTCAGTACTTATTGTTACCATCGCAATGCTGAGGAAGATAAAAGTTTCTTTTACTCTTAAGTTTGAAAAAGCCATCATTGTTCCCTTTATGAAGTTTGCTTACCCTTTGATGGTGGCAGGTATATTCACAGCACTTATTGATTTAGTCGATAGGTTCCTGATTAAGTATTATATCGACGAGAAAGCTGTCGGCATCTACAGTTTTTCATACCGCATCGCAAACATCATGAATATGTTTGTGATTTCTTTCCGCACCGCATGGACACCGCATGCTATAAAATTGTACCGTCGCGATGATTATTCAACTCACTTCGGTACTTCTTTTTCTAAGCTGATTTTTATATCGCTGTTTATATTTCTTGGGGTTAGTCTGCTTATCCCTCACATCTTCACTATCGGACTGACTTCCACTACATTTCTATTCAATCAGTCATATCACAGCGGATTAGTTATTATACCGCTAATACTTCTAGCATACTTATTCAATGGAATTCTGTCATTCTTTACCGTTTATCCTTACATCAGCGGGAAAAGTTATCATATCTTGATATCTGACGGCATCGGTTTATCTGTAAATATTGCCGCAAACATTTTCCTCATCCCAAGGCTGGGGTTAGTCGGTGCAGCACTTGCTACTCTCCTTAGTTATCTGTGTTCTATGATTTACATGTGGAGCATTTCGATTTACCATGTCAATGTAAAAGTCAATGTTAATTCATTTTTACTGTTAACAGGAATATCAACGCTTATCTTTATGGTTGGGCAGACTTATAACAGTATATTCGTCAGCGTAACATTACTTCTTCTTTTCTTGTTTTGGGGTGTTAAATTAATGGGTGTGAATTTGCTGAAACAGGCAGGATAATTTTCCGACTAAGGGATATAATTACACTAATATTCCCAATCTAGATATTCATTTTTTTCTTATCTTTCAAAAAGTATTTATTTAGAGAAATTAATTTGAAACCTATATCAACTGAATCCGTTACTAAAGCAGTTCAAATTCTTAAAGAATTAGCCGTTCATTCCAATACAAAAAATATTGAGGGGATGAAGCGATATGGAATTGAAGTATCAAAATGTTTCGGAATCAGTATGCCGCTGCTTAAAGAAATGGCAAAAACTTTAGGTAAAAATCACGAGGTCGCTATTGCCTTGTGGGAAACAGGTTACCGTGAAGCCCGACATCTTGCGGTCCTCATCTCAGATTCCAAACAACTAACAAAAGTTCAGATGAACTCGTGGGTTAAGGATTTTGACTCATGGGACATATGCGATGGGACCTGTCTGCATCTGTTCAGAAAACATCCCGATGCGTTTGATATTGCTTTTGATTGGGTTGAAAGTGAAGAAACATTTATTCGAAGAGCGGGACTGGTTTTAATCGCAACTCTTGCTGTTCACGATAAAAAGCGGGACGATAGAGATTTTTTGTTATTCTTCCCTGTTCTTATAAAGTTCAGTACAGATGAAAGAAACTTCGTCAAGAAGGCCGTCAACTGGACAATCCGGCAAATTGGAAAGAGAAGCAAGTTCCTTAACACCGAGGCTATTGAATTAGCTTACAAGATTAAGGAACAAGATTCAAAGTCAGCACGGTGGATTGCCTCAGATGCAATCAGAGAACTTGAAAGTAAAGTTTTTAAGAAATAGTGTTTGATAAAATAACTTTATAAAAAGGAATTAAATTGCCGAAAATATTAATAGCTGAAGACAGCGAAATAAATCAGAAAATCATCACACATTTGTTGCGTAAACTCGGAATAGAGTATGCAATTGCTGCCAACGGCATTATCGCTTTGGAAATGCTGTCAAAAGAAAAATATGATTTCGTTTTCATGGATGTTATGATGCCTGAAAAGAACGGACTTGAAGCCACCAGAGACATTATCCGAGGCTATGCTCCTGAAAATAGACCTATAATCATTGCGCTCACTGCGAACTCTAGCCTTGAAGATAAGGTCGCATGCAGAGAAGCCGGAATGAGCGATTTTTTGGCAAAGCCTTTACAAATAGATGATGTCAAAATGGTATTGTCAAAATATGGATTTAATGTTTAGGAAGTACATGATAGCCTTAAGACTTATGACCCTGCTTCTTATTTCATTATTTGCATTCAGTTGCACAAGCAAGACACAGGATAAACAGCAAACCGCGGCACCCTCCGATAGCATAACAAATGAAGCATACAGGAATTCTAAAATGGAAAAAATAGTAAAAACAGATGCAGAGTGGAAAAAGGAATTATCAGACGAACAGTACCGGGTTCTGCGCCAAAAAGGGACTGAACGCGCTTTTACCGGAAAATATTTTGACTTGAAAGATGACGGTACATATTCCTGTGCTGCTTGTGGAAGTGAATTATTCAGTTCACTTCAGAAATTTGACTCAGGCTGTGGATGGCCAAGTTATACCGCACCTCTGGACAGTTCTAAAGTTGAATTTCATAAGGATATAAGTTTCGGAATGGTACGCACAGAAGTTCTCTGCGCAAAGTGCGGTTCACATTTGGGGCATGTTTTCGATGATGGCCCTGAGCCAACAGGCAATAGATATTGCATCAATTCTGTTTCCTTAAAGTTTATAAAAAAGTAGTATTTCTTCATACGGCTCGACCCTTCCCGTGGGCATCTAATTTAGGCACAAATGGTCCATTGCCAAACAGCCATATATTTTCACTACTAAATTCATTTAGATGCGTGCCGGGCCCCCAAATCATTTATTATGCCCTTCATTTCGATACCGTGGTCTGCATTCCATTTCTTCTTTAAAATCAAAAACCCCTCGACTTTTTATGAAGAGGGGTTTTTGCTTTATTCCGCTCACCGGGGAATAATTTAATAACTACTATAACTCGTATGCAACTCCATAGCGGAATGCAAAATCAGGGAATCCGATTACCAGCACTCCAACATTGATTTTCTCAAATATTGTGTACTGACGGGAAAGGCCGAATCCCGTAGGGAGTGGCGTAGCAAATCCACTTTTAATTGATTTAGCATCATCAGGGTTGAAACCTTCTGCAATTCCTTCGCCTGTAAGAATACCTGCCTCAAAACGGTAATGAGGATTCTTATAATTTGTCTGTTTTCCAAATAACTGGAATATAAATCCATCCAAATCAGCGAATAGTAAGCCGCGCATAGGAATTAAGAGCCATCCCCATCCTTTAACTTTGTC
>CAIWTC010000305.1 GCA_903915485.1 uncultured Ignavibacteriales bacterium
ATTGACTTGAGTAAACTTAAAGAAAAAGTTTTTCAATTAATTATCGTAGATGAAGAAATGTCTGTTCCCGAAAAGCAAAATACAGCAAGAGAGTCTTTGGAAGCTATCAAAAAATCAAATCCATTCGGAAGTATTGATGATGTAATAAAATGGCAAAAAGAGGAACGGGAAGAGCGTGAGATATTTAGTTGACAGCAACATACTCATATATGCTTCTCAGGAAGGATACGATAGAGTTGCGACTTTTATTGCAGAAAACCTACCTTCCGTCTCGATACTTACCAAAATAGAAGTGATGGGTTTTCATCAATTGGACCAAACCGTTACTAATAATTTCGAAAAACTATTTGGAACATTACAGGTTATTCCACTGACTGATATAATTGCAAATAAAGCGATAGAGATTAAAAGAGTTCGGAAAACTAAGTTGGCTGATGCTATTATCGCGGCTACAGCCTTAACTGAGAATTTAACTTTGGTCACAAGAAACACGGACGATTTTAAAAAAATCGACTCTTTGTCAATATTAAATATTATTGACTGATATTATTCTTGGGATTTTTAGTCTAATAACTCCGTAAGCTCATTTTATTAATTCCCCTACTCAAAATACTTAAGCAGCGGCGACCTATGTTGATTTTCAAAGAAATAATTCTTTCCCGTCGCTGTTCTAACTTCATAACTTTTCGGCCAAGTCATAATTAGTTTCTTCTGGGCTCGGGTGCATGCCACATAGAATTTTTTCAACTCTGAGTTGAAATCAGACTTATATCCTGGGAATAAATTTCCTGTCATTCCGGGAATAATCACCAAATCCCATTCTTTCCCCTTGGCTGAATGAATTGTAGAGATTGTTATATAGTCCAAGTTTTCCGGCGCGGCGCAAGATAAGTTTATTTCCGACCTGTAAAAATCCTTAAATTCAGGATGATTGGCAGACATTCTGAATGTTATCTTGTGCGGTTCAGACATATTGTTTTCATTAAGAAGTAGTTTAATCAACTTCCACATTTCCTCAAGTTCTTTTTCACCCATTATCTTGTCAACATCGAAGATATGCATCAATTTGGCCAGCTTTATATATATGAATTTGCCAAACAAATCAGGTTTATCAACGACAAATAATGATTCTATAATCTTGACCATTAGGGAAGAAACTTCTGGATTGTAAGAGGCCTTACAATGCATAACCAGAACTTCTTTCAAAGATTCACCCTCGGTAAGGCTTAAATTTTTTAACCCCGGATCGAAATACCTTAAAAACCTTATCCAACTAAGGGTCCTGTCCAAATCCGCAATCAAAATTATTAAGTCTTTGACTAATTTCAGATAGCGTGGAAGATGTTTCCTTCCACCAAATATTCGGAAAGGTATATTCAACTTATTGAATTCGGCCGCAATATTCTCAAAATAAAAAGTATTCGGATACAATATCACAATATTATTCAGGTCCCCGGATTTTAGGACTATCTCAGAAATTGCTTGTGCTTCAAGAACTTTATCTTGGAATTCCAAGATTTCTACATCATCAGATGGCTTTATTTTATCAATTACGAGCGGTGTGTTTTTCATCCCCGGAAATACAAAATTATTAACTTTTTCTAATATACTTTGTGGACAGCGATAGCATACCTCAAGGTCAAACGAACAAAAATCTTCTTTGAATTCATCTTTAATCAAGTCCAAGTGATTCAGAGTTCCGCCATTGAAATCAAAAATATTCTGTCGTTGATCACCTACAATAAATAAATTTACCGAAGGAGTAAATTTCAATATTTCATAAAATATTTCATATTGTATCTGACTCAAATCCTGAGCCTCATCAATCAATATTACTTTAATACATTCTGAAATAAACTTTTGAAACCCCTTATCTTCACTGAACTGCCTCTTGAACACTCTAAGAATCTCCCCGAAGGTAAGCAATCTGTTGTCTTTTAAGAATGCTTTGAATTGAACTTCTGTAAGAATACTCTTATAATCCCTCTCATCATCCTCATCCATAACTGAATAATTATAATTATCATCACTGCTTTTTTTGCCGTATTGAATCATTCTTTCAAGACAGAATGAATGTATCGTCCCGAAATGAAGTGAGCCAGCTTTATCGATCAATTCTGTCCCCGTAATTTCCTCAAACACTCTATACTTTAACTCATCAGAAGCTAAATTCGTAAAAGAAAGCGCGATGATTTTGGAACTGCCTTCGGTTATGTCTATCTGTGTTAACAGTCTTTCAATCTTTTTCAATATTAAGTGCGTTTTGCCTGTACCTGGCCCTGCATTTACAAAGACCATCCGCTTCGTGGATTCAAGACAGATATGCTGTTTTTTATTTTCTGATTCCACAAGAGTCTTGGGACTAAAAACTGCCGCATATTTTTGTTTGTCAATCTCAACCCCGGAAATAAACCTTATAACATCTATTGCAAAATAAAATGCTTTATGGAGGTCATGTTCTCTTGGAGACTTGTTGTTATCGTGGGCCCAATTATTTAATTCTTTTTTGAGGATGAAACTTGTTTCCCTTACAAATTCAGGATGCTCTGCCTTTGAAAAATAATTCATCATTAAATCATTCAGAGTGATTACAGCATTTTCATTCTCGCCTGTCAGGTGTTTGAAGAATCTCTCCAATACTTTTCTTAAGTCATTAAGTTTATGCTCAATTGCCTTTTTTGTTTTATCTGCTTCCGATATATATATTTTAAGCACCTCTTCGATAAGGTAACCGGCAAATTCCTTTTCATTCATTTATTTTCTCCATAATAATGACTTAAGTTTAACGATATTAAAATCAATTAGTCATAAATTTGCTAATAAGTCCGATACAACGAGCAAGCAAACTAACAACTTCAATCGAAATCAAATTTACTTATTATTCCTGATAAATCATAGTAGGCTTTAATTAATTCCCAAAAGCATGAATTACCTATATTCACACATCTATCCCCATATGCAAATATTTCTAATTCGAACACTTCCCTCTCCCAAGAAAATCCAAGCACAAAACATTTTATTTGCTTAAATTATATGTTCATTTCCAATTATTTATTGGAACTTCAAAGAATTGAGAATCAGAATTTTATAAAATTATTTGAGTATTTATATGCGTTATCCTTTTGCGG
>CAIWTC010000306.1 GCA_903915485.1 uncultured Ignavibacteriales bacterium
ATCCATTTTGAATCAACATTCTGTTTCATTAATGCAACTACTTTATCCAGTTCAGTGAAGGCCGCCGCAAGTAAAATTGACTTGCCCTGTTGGAATGATGTTCCGCTCAACACGATTTGTCTGTCGACTTGCACTTCCCTTATGACAGGAACCTGCACTTCTTTAATAACCGGTACTTGTATTTCTTTAATAACTTGCACCTGTTCTTTTGTCAACGGACATCCTGCAGAATCAACCTGCACACCCTTAGGTGTATTAGGACATTTATCGTCATAATCAGGAACGCCATCTCCGTCTGAATCAAGCGGGCATCCGGTTGAATCTACCTGCGCACCCTTTGGAGTGTTAAGACATTTATCAAGATAATCCGGAACTGTATCGCCGTCAGCATCTTTTGGGCAGCCGTTTTCATCAACCGCAATTCCCTGAGGAGTACCGGGACACAAATCAAGATAATCGGGAACTCCGTCATTATCAGAGTCTATCGGGCATCCCTTTGCATTAACTTTTACTCCTTCGGGAGTTTTTGGACATTGATCCAAATAATCCGGAACGCCATCCTTGTCTGAATCCACCGGACATCCGATAAGGTCAACAGCAATCCCGGAAGGTGTCTGGGCACAAGCATCCCTGCCATCAGGAACACCATCGCCGTCAGAGTCTACGGAGTTAAATAATGTATAAGTTATTCCAGCAAATCCTTGCAGATACATATCGTTGCCGATTCCTGTTTTAATATCGTCAAGATAATCTCTTTTGCTTAAATGTGCGGAACCGCCAAAATTAATGGAAAGGTTATTCGTTAAAAGAATTTTCAATCCCAATTCAGCCAGATACTGATACTCGGGTGCTCGATATGATTTTTTTGCAAGATTTGGCATAATATCATTATTAATATCTCTGGGGTCAATTTTCGCATAACTTCCGCCAACCGTAAAATAAGGCATAACACTTTCATCAATCAACACCCCAAATGTTAGCCCACCCTCAACAGATGTAACATTGGTGCGAACCTCATATGGAAGGGCAGGAGTTGAAATCAATTTTGGTTTTCTTGAGTGAAGATAGGCAGATGAAAGAGCTGAATGCAATCCCAACACTGTATTTGAATACATTGGGAAATAATAATCGAGAGATGCCCTTGCACCATAATCAGGAATGTATGAACTATAATCATTCATAGTTATAGTTCCAAGTCCTTCGACCGAAAGACCCACTGACCCGCTAAAGGGATGATAAAGATTCTTCTGCTGTGCATTAAGCGACAACGAACAAAGCAATACCACTACGGCAATTAAAGTAAATCGATTCATATTAACCTTACAATAGTTTTTCTAATTAAAGGATTAAAATAAGCTATTTTATTGGTTAAAAAAAGATGTGGCATACCTTCAGAACCGGCTCCTTGACCGCCTTTCAATTGTGCGAAGCGGTACTTATTCAAACGCTAAATCTGTCAAAAGGACTAAAAGCTGAATCTGAAGCAATCTTGTGGATTACACAAATAGAACTTAGCATTCAATTTTTCAGAATTACCCCAATTGCGAACGCACTGCGTTCACTAGTGAATCGGTTGGAATACACACATTTTATTTATTTTTTCATAATTC
>CAIWTC010000307.1 GCA_903915485.1 uncultured Ignavibacteriales bacterium
CCGTTCAGAAACATCAACAGTGTTATAATCGCGGCCTCCCTCAGCACAACCATATGCCGCAAAATGTTTTGCGCATGCTGCGATATTAAATTCAGACAAATCTCCCTGAAGTCCCCGCACTCTTGCTGCAGCAACTCTTGAACCTAAGTAAGGGTCTTCACCTGCACCCTCAACAATTCTTCCCCATCTCGGGTCTCTTGCAATATCGAGCATGGGTGCAAAGGTCCAATGAACTCCTACTGCACTTGCTTCCAAGGCCTGGTACTTCGCGGACATTTTAATGATAGATGTATCCCAACTGCAGGACTCAGCCAACGGAACAGGAAAAGTTGTTTTGAAACCATGAATAACATCAAATCCAAAAAGCAGTGGAATCTTCAAGTGTGATTGTTCCATAGATATTTTCTGAAGTTCATAAGTTAAATCAACACCAACAGCATTTAGAAATGAGCCTATCTCTCCTGCTTTTATCATCTTAACGAAATCACTCTTTATCTCTTTCTTCGCATTCGGACCCCAACCTGAACCATAAGACAGTTGATTGACCTGACCTATCTCTTCATCAACACTCATTATCTTTAAGAGTGAATCAATTTTATTTTCAATTGCGGGAGTTAAGTTCTGTTGAGCAGAGAGTCTGCCGAAGAATGAGAGGATTACTATAATCAGGACTATTTGTGTTTTCATAGATGATTATTCTTTAGTTATTTAGTGAGATATATGGCTTAACATTAAAAGGTTACCCCGACTGTAATCGAAGTAACCTTTTAAAAATCACCGGATATAATTACTGTTTTACAGGTTTACCTTCTTTGTCAAGAAGCACAGGGTCGCCTAATCCAAGCTCTTTAAGTTTATCAAATTGAGTGGCTTTGTCACCGACAATCAAATAAACCATTTTATCAGGATGAATATATTTTTGAGCAATTGCTTTTTCTTCAGCAGTAGACATGTTTATTACAACGGCTTCGCGTTTTTTGATATAATCAAATGGCAGACTATAAAGCACAACGGGACTAAGCATCTGAGACAACTGCATCGGAGTTTCAAATTTTCCTGCGTTGCTCTTTAAAAGAGTGCTTTTTACTAAGTCTAAATCTTCCTGCGAAATACCGTCTCTGTATTTTTGAATTTCATCACGAATTATCTGTGCTGTTTCATATGTTGCATTCGCCTGAACTGATGTAGAGGCAGTAAATATTCCTGAAAAAGCATTTGCAGCAAATCCTGAACGCGCACCATAAGTAAACGATTTCTTTTCCCTAAGTATCATGTTAAGAATACTTGAAAAATCTCCACCAAGCTTATAATTCATTACGACTGATTTATAATATTCAGGGTCAGTGACTGAAGGGCCTGTATGACCAACATTAAAAACCGATTGCTTTGACTTTGGAACATCCACAAAGTAAACTCCCGGTTTGGCGCTGCTTTTTGCTTTTAATTTCGGGTAATTAATTTTTGCAGACTTCCAATCTTTCAATGCACTAAACGCATTTACTGCAGTCTTATTATCCACATCACCGACCACCATAATCTTAGCTGCTGATGACGAGAAATATTTCTGATAATAGTTTTTCAGTTCATCAATCGTAATTAGTTTTACAGATGCTAAATTACCAATAGGTTCATTCGACAAAATGTTATCTTCACCATAAATTAGTTTTGAGAATACATTCGATGCAATCGAGTTAAGGTTTGTTGAACTTCTCTTCAACTCTTCAACGACTTGACTTTTAGCTATTCCGAATTCTTTTTCATCCCACCTTGGTTCGTAGAGCATTTCTTTTGCAAGCGCTATTGTTTCATTAAGTTTACTAACAAGGCAGCTTCCGGAAAGTGTAATCACTTCAGAGCCGCAACTGAAACTTAGGCTTGCACCTAGTTCCTGAATTGCTTCACGAAGTTCAATTGGTGTTTTGTTCTTCGTTCCTTCATTCATTAACTTAGCTGTAAGATTCGCAACGCCGACTTTATCTTTGCTGTCTAAAAGCATACCAC
>CAIWTC010000308.1 GCA_903915485.1 uncultured Ignavibacteriales bacterium
TTCTACACCATACTCACTTACTCAACTTGAAACAGCAGCAGATAATGTTAACAATAATTTTGATAACGGTACACAGGACTTAGGTTATCTCAGATGTGCTACACAGGCAGAAGGTTCAGTTGGAAATTTAATTTGGAGCGATGATAACAAAAACGGCATACAGGATGCAGGCGAAATCGGAATTTCAAATGTTACAGTTGGTTTATATAACTGTAGCGGTTCACTTGTTTCAACCACCACCACAGATGCAAACGGAATTTATAATTTTTCAAACCTTGCAGCTGGCAGTTATTATATACAAGTTACTGCTCCTTCAGGTTACACCATCACTTCAGCTAACTCAGGTTCAAATGATAATGTTGATTCAGATGTCAGCCCGTCAACAGGCAAATCTTCATGCTTTACTTTAGCTGCCGGCGCAACAGATAATAGTCATGATGCGGGTTTATTCATGAAAGAGGCAGATTTAAAAGTTGAAAAATCAGTTAGTGATAATGTACTTTCATGTGACAAGAACTTAACATATACAGTAAAATTAACAAATAACGGTCCTTCTACTGCAACCGGAGTTAAAATTTCGGATGTTCTTCCTTCAGGATTAATTTTTAATTCTTCATCAGCAACTTCAGGTTCATATGATAACACAACAGGTTTGTGGACTGTTGGAAGTTTATCAAACGGTTCATCGGCTACTCTTCAAATACATGTTACCGTTGACTGTTCTTCATTAACGAGTTCAAGTATCGATTTAGGACCTGCAAAAGATTTTAACTTATTCGTTTTACATGATTTTACTGCACCTTCAGCAGATGTTCAGGGCAGAGTGGCTGTAGGTCATGATGCAAATTTAAGCGGATACAGCGTTGCTGACCAGCTTCCGCCATCAGATAGTACGCTAGATGTATTAATCGTAGGTCACGATTTGATTTTCACAGTAGGTGATGTTTTTGCAGGAAACGCAGTTTTCGGAAATAATTCAAATCTCCCAGTAAGCTCAGTTGGAATGCTTTGCGGTACAGTTAGACAAGAATCAGTTATTGATTTTAAGAAAGCAAAAGATTACCTTGAAGGATTAAGCACAACATTAAGCGGTTATACTTCAACCGGAAGTGTTTCGCTACAGTTTGGTGGATTAAATTTAGTTTCAAGCAATCCATATCTGAATGTATTTACTGTAAATGCTGAAGATATTAACGCATGCAATTCAGTCCAGATAGAAGCTCCTAATGCATCGGTAGTAGTAGTAAATATTATGGGAGACAACATTAACTGGCACGGCGGACTAACTGTCAGCGGAACAGTAATGAATAATGTTTTGTACAATTTTCCTGAAGCAAAAAATATTAAAATATCAGGTATTGATTTAACAGGCTCAGTTTTAGCTCCGTTCGCAGAGATAGATTATCCTGCAGGAGTACAGCACGGTCAGATGATTTGTAAATCAATTCATGGAAGCGGACAGTTTAATTTAGCTCCTTTCAAAGGAAATGTTCCTACGAACAAATCTATTGTGAATGTGGCCTCAGTAAGTGCAACTGATTTGGTTGACCCGGTTTCATCAAATAATTCAGCATCAGTTACCTGTTCTTTTGCAAGCGATACTTCAATGGCAAATACAGGTAAATGGGATGTAGTTGCAGAATTACCGGAGCATAAGGTTATTTCATGCATTACTTCAGATAATAACGGACATGCATATGCAGGAACAGAAGACGGTTCGATATATCAGTCATCAAGTGACTTGAAAAGCTGGAAACGAGTTAACGAAGAAATGTACTCAGGTCAGGTTCGCTGCCTGAAATTTAACAAAGACGGCGGAATTTATGCTGCTACCGTTTCAGGTGTCTATAAGTCGTCAGGCGATTACAGTAAGTGGAGCAAATGCGGACTAGACGGAGATGTTCGTGACTTAAAGACAGACAGCGATGGTAAGATTTACGCAGGTGTATGGAGTAAGGGTGTATTCAAATCTGATGACCACGGTGAAACATGGAAAGATTGTAGTTCCGGATTAAAGAATACACAAATCAATTCAGTAACAATTAGCAATGACCATAAGTTATATGCAGGAACATTCGGAAGCGGATTGCTGGAATCAAGTGATGACGGCGATAGCTGGAAGTCAGTTTGCGAAGGACATGATTATGTATGGACATGCGCATCTAACTCAAAAGGTTACTTATATGCAGGTACATACGGAGAAGGCCTATATTGCTCTAAAGATAAAGGCGAAACATGGTCAAAAACAAAGATGCCGGCAACATTTGTTTACTCACTCGGAGTAGATGCATCAGACAATATCTTTGCTTCATCCTACTCAGGCGGCGTGTATGCTTCATCTGATGACGGTGACAACTGGACTTGTTTAGGAATGAACGGAGTAGGCATTAGCTCGATGCATGTAAGTGGTGACGGTCAAGGTGATGGTGAACATCATGACGACAAAGCAGTATTCTCAGGAACTGCAGGCGGAAGAGTATACCGTTCAGTTACAAACTTAACAGCAGTAAAAGACAGCAAGATTATCCCAACTGAATTTAAGGTTGAGCAGAACTATCCAAACCCATTCAACCCAAATACGGTTATTGGATTCTCGCTTCCAAAACAACAGCATGTATCTATAACAGTGTACAATGCCCTTGGACAGGTTGTAAGAACCTTAGCTGACAGATCATATGAGGCGGGTCATTATAGCGTTACCTTCAACGCAAGTGAATTAGCTTCAGGAGTATATATCTACAGACTGCAGGCAGGTGCCCAGGCAGTAACCAAGAAGATGATACTTCAAAAATAAGAATTTCCTAAAAAACGCATAATTGTATAAGAGGCTGTCAGAAATGGCAGTCTCTTTTTTTATTATAGAGCTAATCAATTATTTGCGGAATAATGGAACGGATCAAAAATAGATGTTTACGGCGGCAGCGGAGGGGATGGGTTATATTATATTATATAAAACGGTTATATGCGAGTATCTAAGAAATATTGGACAGATATGCCGGTTGGCAAAGATTAAATCTAAAACGAGACAATTGATTGGTGAGGCCACTAAAACGCGTCTAAATGGCATCTATGAAGCAATTAGAGCCAATTGAGGCCGGCTTAAGAAATAATATCGGTGACCAACCGGGGGAAAACAACATGGGATATATAGTAATAAAAGCAACTAAACCATAATAAGACGAGAACGAACCCCAATACCAGTGGATTGAAATAATCATATTAAAAGAAACCGACGGTACCGGTAGAGCAATGCAAGATAAAGGAACGAAGGGCGAAAAATGCGAAAACAGAACTCAAAAGCAAATTGTTCAACAAA
>CAIWTC010000309.1 GCA_903915485.1 uncultured Ignavibacteriales bacterium
TCTTGAACAGAATCAGAATCCGACTCTTTGAAATACAACATTGCTTCTTGTTGTTTATCTTCATCAAGTATTTCATTGATGTAATATCCAATGTTCACTTTTGTTCCTGACGAAACAATACTTTCGATTTCAGAAATCAAATCGGATAGACCAATTCCTTTAGCACTTGCAATATCATCTAATGGTAATTTCCTGTCGATACTCTGAATGATATAAACTTTTAGACCTGATTTATTGACAATAGATTTAACAACCATATCTAATGGTCTGTCTATCTCATTTTCTTCAACATATTTTGAAATTAAATCAAGAAAAGGTTTTCCAAACTTCTGTGCTTTTCCTTGTCCAACACCAGTGATGTTAACCAATTCATCCATTTTGATTGGATATTGAATCGCCATTTCTTCCAAAGATAATTCTTGGAAAATAACATATGGTGGTAATTTTAATTTATGTGCTGTTTGTTTAAGCAAATCTTTTAATGCACTAAACAATACAGCATCGGCTCCTGAACCTCCTTTGTTTCCTCCACCTGAACCTTCATCATCATCAGTTTCTGTTCCTTCATAATCATGGTCTTTTGTAACCATAATAGAATATGGTTTATTCATGAATGATTTCCCTTCCTTAGTTAGCTTCAGTAGACCATAGTTTTCAATATCTTTTGATAAAAGTCCTGAAACTAAAGCTTGACGAATGACAGCATTCCAATATTTTTCATTTTTATCATCCTCAGCACCTTTTCCGAAACATTCCAAATCATTATGTTTATATGACTTTACAGTAGCTGTTACAGTTCCTAGTAGTACGTTGATAACATCTTTGGTTTTGAACTTTTCCTTGATATCTTCAATAGCTTCAAGAACCAATTCTACATCTTCCATCGCTTCGAACTTCTGTTTTGGATTGCGACAATTATCACACATTCCTCCACAACCTGCTTCATCAAATTCTTCTCCGAAATAATGCAACAAGAACTTTCTTCGGCAACTAGAAGTTTCAGCATACGAAACTGTTTCATGCAACAATTGTTTTCCTATTTCTTGTTCAGCAACAGGTTTTCCTTTCATGAACTTCTCAAGTTTTACAATATCATCATGACTATAAAAAGTGATGCAATTTCCTTCGCCACCATCTCTACCACCTCTTCCTGTTTCTTGGTAATAACCTTCTAGTGATTTAGGAATATCATGGTGAATAACAAATCGAACATCTGGTTTATCTATTCCCATTCCGAATGCAATGGTTGCTACAATTACATCTATGTCTTCCATCAAGAATGCATCTTGAGTATGTGCACGTTCCTTTGCTTCTAATCCTGCATGGTAAGCCTGAGCTTTAACTCCATTTACACGAAGAGTTTCCGCAAGTTCTTCTACTTTCTTTCTACTCAAACAATAGATGATACCCGATTTCCCATGTTGCGTTTTTACATACTTAATAATTTCTTTAATTACATTTTGTTTCGGACGAACTTCATAATAAAGATTTCCTCTATTGAATGATGATTTGTAAACATTCGCATCAGTCATTCCAAGGTTCTTTTGAATATCTTGTTGTACTTTAGGAGTTGCAGTAGCTGTAAGTGCAATGATTGGAACAGTTCCAATCTCTTCAATAATTGTTCTTATTCTTCTATATTCAGGTCTAAAATCATGACCCCATTCTGATATACAATGTGCTTCATCAATTGCAAAAAAAGAAATTTTTATTTCATTAAAGAAAACAACATTTTCTTGTTTGGTTAAACTTTCAGGTGCTACATATAATAATTTTGTTTTCCCATCAGTGATATCCTTTTTTACTTTCGCTATTTCAGGTTTAGTTAATGATGAATTTAGAAAGTGTGCTATTCCATCTTCATTTCCAAAATTTCTTAATGCATCTACTTGATTTTTCATCAAAGCA
>CAIWTC010000310.1 GCA_903915485.1 uncultured Ignavibacteriales bacterium
AACGGTTTTGTTGCTGAAGTAATCAGTTTTGTATCCAAGGAAAAAGTTATTAGCAGATGCGTACTGTCCCTGCGTCGTACTGACATGCACTCTTGGTTTGCGGATGCCCATCAAGTTAACGCCTTGTGCAAGAAGTTGATTCTTTAGTACGCCGCCGGATGCAGAAGGAAACTTCGGACCGAACCGGAACTCTCCATAATTATCAGCACCCCAATCCATCCAATCAAAATCAAGTATGTAAGCATCGAGAGGAATACCTTTGGAGCGGTACATGGCAACATCAGATTTTAATTCTGTTTCGTCGATGCCCCATTCAGTATTCATAAACCCTAATGTGAATTTTGGGAATAGGGGAGGTTTGCCCGTTACATCAGTCATGCCGTTCATAATGTCTTTTGGTGAGCCGAATATAAAATAAAACTCAAGGTCAACTTTCCTCTGATTGGAAACTTTAAATAATGAAATCTGATTTGAATTTATACTGATGGTCCCGGTGTCCATATCCGTAACCATGCCCCATCCCTTGGTTGTCCAGATAAATGGTGCACCTGCTTCACCTTGCGAACCTGCGTTAATCGTTCCGCCTGTTGTCGTAAGATAACCCGATTGCTTGTTATGAAGTCCGTAAAAGTTTCCTCCCTGCGTATTAAGAAACATACCGCTGTAATGCATCCCGCCGCCTGAAGGTTCTGCGAATGCAATAGTTCCTGCGGAATCATACGCGGAGAAGCGCATTGGATTTCGGGTGATTTCGAATCTGTATTTGGAAGTGCTGATAGAAATAACTGACGATGATGTGTCAATGAAATAACTGTTTGGAGTCCAGGAAGTTGTTGCAATAATGGTTGAGTCAGCGCTTTCAATCCCGTTAGGAAGTAAATTGACCATAAGAACATTTGGTGTGCATACGCGGAAGACAACTACATCGCTGCCGCACTGCAGGCGGAGTGTGTTATTTAAAACTGAAACGGAGGTTATATTGCCGACGGTCTGCGCATATGTAGATATGGAAGAACTCAGAGCAGAAAAAAATATTAAGAAGATAAAACATCGCTTCATCGAACACTCTATGAATCAATTAAATTAATACTTGAAAGGTAAGCAAAGTTTGGTGAATAAATTAACAAAAAAGCCGTCCCGAAAAACTGAGACGGCTTTGAAATTGCTGTTTCTAAAATAGGGGGGGACAATTCCCGCCATTCAGAAAATATTTAAATACTATTCTCCGAATAGTGAATCAGCCAATCCTGAGTTGACTTCAACCTTTGTAACTTTCACATCGAATGCCATTCCTGCTACGCTTGTCTTCATCAAGAAAGGATACATAATTCCTGACACTTCTCTATAGTCGTTATAATCAACTACTTGAGTAAAGGTACCTTGAGGAGATTCAGCCTCGGATTCATCTCTAACTTTAAGATGTGATTCCTTGTCAAAATAAGATGTTAAAACTGTTCCACTAGGCAGAGTGATTGAGATTTTATAAGCATCTTTTCCACTGATGTTTTTTACACCTTCGAGTTTTAGTTTTGCATTGAAAGCCTCAAGGTTTGAAAGACTATTCATGCCGTATTGAAACTTACTGTCGTTAAGGTCCTTCTCGGAAAACTCTTTGTTCCCCATAGGTGATGAAGATCCGCCCTTTGTGCCGTCAGAATAAACTTTCTGTTCCATTCCCTGGAAAGAAGTTTTGACCATGAATTTATTCGGAGCCTTCTGATATGTGGTTATGGTTACATCCATACCTTGCATGGTCATTGAGGCTTCCATTGTTCTGTCTTTAACTCCGTCAAGTTTTTCTTTGCCGCCTATAGCAGCAATATATTTGTTGATGATGTCTTTTGCATCAACGCCTTCGGGAAGTACTGCAGCATTAGGGTCTATCTTTTTGATATCAACATCGTAATAATCAACTTTTCCTGCTATGGAAAACTTTTTGAGTTTGTCTGCAACTTCGCTTTGTTTACCCACGCAAAGTATGTATAAGTTCTCGGGGAGAATATATTTTTTTGCGGCTGATTGAATTTCTTCAGGGGTAACTTTTGAGAGTCGGGTAAGATATGTTTTATAGAAATCTTTTGCTAAACCATATTTCTCTATGTTGGTTGCAAAGTTTGCCACTGTTTGCGGAGTTTCTAACTGAATCGCAAAGGCGCCGGTTAAATAATTAATTGCCTTGCTTAATTCCTCAGTGCTGACTTTTTCATTTCTGATTCTTTTAAGTTCATAAATAATTTGAGTTATAGAAGAATCAGTTACTTCATTTCTTACATCAGCAGAAGCAGAGAACGAGCCGATATATTTATCGTTGTCCAGCGTAGAATATGCTCCATATGTGTAACCGTGTTTTTCTCTCAAGTTTTCGAAAAGTCTGAACACACCACCACCGAGGATAGTATTCATAACGCGTGCCTGAAGTACATCAGGAGAAGCTAAATTTATTTTTACCGGATATCCAACAATTAAAACTGATTGCACAGAATTTGGTCTGTCCACCATAGCCACTTTATTCACTAGCGGTGCGGAAGGAGACGGCAATACTGCTGAAGGAGACGGCAATACTGCTGAAGGAACAGCGGCAGATTTCCATTTGCCAAAATATTTAGTTGCCATTTCTTTTGCTTCGGAAAGTGTTACATCTCCGACGATTGAAAGATATGAAATATTAGGGCGGTAGTATTTTGAATAATACTCTTTGCACAGGTCAATATTGATTGAGGAAATGCTTTGTTCTGATTCAATATCTGCATAAGGATGATTCTCGCCGTAGAAAATTTTCTTCGAGAGTTTATCTGCAATTGCATTAGGTTCATCTTTGCTGCTTGCAAGGTTAGAGATTGCCTGTTTCTTTAAGTTTTCAAATTCCTCTTGAGGGAATGAAGGCTCTGTGATAACTTCAGAAACAATTGATAGTAGTTCGGATGAATGTTTCTTAAGTGATGAAGCATAGAAACCGGAAGCACTGACATTAAACGATGCTCCTATAAAATCAATTGCTTTATCAATCTGAACTTTTGATTTATTTTTTGTTCCTGTTCTAAGCAGTTTTCCGGTGATGTCAATGTAACCTGCGTTTTCTTTTTCTGCGACGGGGTCGTTATCGACTGACAGTGATAAACTGATTAGCGGAAGTTTGTGGTCTTCCACAACAACGACCTTTAATCCGTTTTCAAGTGTGAATGTTTTGCTCTCGGCTATGTTTACAGCCTTTGCTTCAGCGGGCAGAGGCCTTTTGCTGCGGTCGACTTGCGCGTTCATCACGGAACTGACTAAGACGGTAAGTGTAAACAGGAATAATACTGATTTTAAAAATTTATTTGTTAACATGACTATCTCCTTTAATTTTTCTTTGCTTTAGGTAAATAGTACAGAATCGTTCTATTCTCTTTATTAAAATACTGCTGTGCAGCGTGTTTTAAATCTTCTTTCGTAACAGCCATGTAACCTTCAATTTCGGTATTGATTAAATTAGTGTTTCCGAAAAACAGATAGTTCTCAGCTAAAGAGTAAGCAATACCGACTTGCTTATTTTTTCCTTTAACTATATCGGACTCAACCTGATTGCGAAGTTTCTGAAATTCTTCATCAGAGATTAATTCTTTCTGAACTTTTGAAATCTCAACATCCATTGCGGTTTCATTATCTGCTGCTGATTTGCCGAACGCGGCAACAGAGTAAACAATAAAAAGTCCCGGATTTTCAAGCGTCATCGGGAAGGAACCTGAATACACTGCAACTTTTTTGTCATCTACCAATGCTTTATATAATCTTGAACTCTGACCTTCGGACAAAAGATTCGTAAGCATAGCAATTGCGTAATAGTCTTTATCCGTCTGTGCAGGTATATGATATGCCTGAATGACCGCTGGTAATTGGATATTGTCGAAAATAGAGTCGCGGACTTCTGCTGTTTTAACAGGTTCTACTTCAGTAGGGCGAAGCATCGGCCTTGTCCCTTTTGGAATAGCAGAATAGTACGCATCAATCAGCTGTTTGGTTTTTGCGATATCGATATCACCGGAGATTGAAAGAACTGCATTATTCGGGACATAGTATGTGTGATAGAAATCTCTGAACTCTTCAATAGTTGCCTGGTCAATGTATTGGAATGAACCGATTGGTGTCCATCTATATGGGTGAACTGAAAAAGAGTGTGAGAAAACTTGCTCGAACATTGAACCGTAAGGTCTGTTGTCGATGCTCTGTCTTCTTTCTTCTTTTACGACACTGCGTTGAGTTTCAACTCCTGTTGAATCTACTTTAGCGTGAAGCATTCTTTCAGATTCAATCCAAAGTCCTAATTCTAACTGATTAGACGGAAGAATGAAATAATATTTGGTTTCATCAAAACTAGTGGATGCGTTTAACTGTCCGCCCGCGTTTTGAATTATGTTATCAATTTCGCCGCGCTTGATATTGTCCGAGCCTTCAAACATCAAGTGTTCGAAGAAATGTGCAAATCCGGTTCGCTTAGGGTCTTCATTTTTTGAACCAACATGAAATGTTGTTGTGACTGCAACAATTGGCAGTGAATTATCCTGATGGAGGATAACATGCAGACCGTTGCTTAGGTCATATTCAGTAAATTCAATTTTTGGGCTTTGACTGAAACTTTGTGAAGCTAAAATCAAAGTCATCATTGTAAAAAGAAATAATTTTCTCATTTTATAATCCTTGTAATTTTTGGATAGGCAAATTTAATTAATTTTTTCAATACTGCTTCAATTATTCGGGAATAATTGTTTTAACGGTTATAGTTCTTGATGAATGGGCAAAATAGGCATAATCGGCACAAATTTGCAAAAAGAATTTGCAGATTAATTGCTTTTTATTCATTTAGGTTATAGTTTTGTGAATGTAAATAATTACGAAAGAGCAAATTGGCCATACAATACAATGAATTATCAGATGCAGATCTGATGAAGAAAGTTAAGAGTAGCGATTCAAGAGCATTAGAGACTCTTTATAATCGGTATTCACCAATTATATTCACCCTTGTGAAAAAAATCATTGGCGATCAGGCAATCGCTGAAGAAACAGTAATTGACATCTTCGTTATAATCTGGCAGAAAAGTTATCTCTATGATGACCACATCAACAATGCTTATTGCTGGCTTGTAACTCTTGCCCGCAACAAAGCAATAGATGTAATGCGCCGTAAAAAGAATGAAGGATTTGTCTCTGAAGATTATACCGATGAATTCGAAGATGAATTCATTGTCCCTAAACTTTCCCCTGAAATTGATGAGCTTGATTTGCGCACCGCATTAAGCATTAAAGATAATATTGAAGATGCACTACACAGGCTTACTGATGCTCAGCAGTATGTGGTTTTCCTGGCTTATTATGAAGGTATGACCCAAAACGAAATCGCACTTAAGCTAAAAATTCCTGTACAGACTGTTAAATCAAAAATTAAAATAGCACTCACGAATCTTAAAGATAACTTATTGAAAGGAGGAGAATAATGGCAGAAGCACGACCTATAGATTATGCTTCATTTCTGCATGCCTACTCAATAGGATGTCTTGATAAAGAAGACCAATTGATTGTACTGAAACACCTCGAAGCAAGAGGTGAATTTCCGTGGCAGGATTTAGGCGAGTTTCAAAACTTGTCTGCTCTCCTCCCTTCGTTTTTAATATTAGATGAGCCTCCTGCAAACTTGAAAGAAAAAGTTGCAAGAAAACTCTATCGCCTTAGCGAATCTAAAACAAAGAAGAAACAACTCACTGTCGAACACCAAGCGGCGATGCCCCGTTCATCTAAAACAAAAACTTCGCTGACTGAGAAGATGAAAAATTCTCAAATAATCCCTGCTTCTCCTGAGAGTGCACCTATCGAACAGTTTATTAAATCAGATTCAGTCGAAGATGTAATTCCACCGGAAGAGTTTAAATCATCCAGTCCGTTTTCACAAAGAAGCGGTATAGGTGCAAGACCACCGCAGGGAACTCAGGTGAAGAATCGCAACGAGCAGGAAATTCCTAACAGGCAGCAGTACTCTGCTGAGCAGGAAAGCGGCAAAGTTCCTCAACAAAGGTATATTGATGACAGTCCATTCAAGGGTGCTGCCGAGGAAGAATTTATAATTAATCAAGGATTTGATGAACCTTATGAAGTCTCTCCTAGCGAAACATCCGCAGATACTGAGATGCACCTGAACATGGGCGGTGATGAATCTTTAGCGGGCCATTTCAATTCAGAAGGGAATCCTCTTCCTAATGTTGATGATGTTTACCCGTCTGCTGTTCCATCCGGAAAACCGCTTGAGCACGCTTCGTCTGATGATGACACTAGCTTTGAGAATATCCGAAAGCAAGTTGTATCTGATGTCGAACGCGAAGAAGTTCAGCCTGACCCTGTTTATATACCTGTTCCTAATAAGTCATCGAGTCCGGCAATTTTATATGTTCTGATTATATTGTTAATACTTGGTATTGTAGGCGTATACTATATGCTTAATATGAAAATATCTAGTCTTCAGGGCACCGGACAGAGTAAGGCTCAGTTCATTACTCAGGAAGCTTTTGAGAGTTTCAAGAAAGAAGCAAACTCCGGCAATTCAAACACTGAGTTGATGGCCCTGCTTCTGAAAAAAGATACTAAGGTTTCTATTCTTAATGGTTTTGATAAGTATCAGAAATCGTACGCAAAAATTGTCTTTGACCCTAAAACAAAGTCAGGGGTTATTTCATTTGTTGATTTACCTACTGCGGAGAAAGAAGTTAAATTTACTTTGTGGCTTGTAACGGGAGTTTTCCCGGCTAAAGTTGATTTTGAAATGATATCTAAAGGCGATGCCTTTGAGTATGGCAGGATTAAAAATATTGAGGTGAAAGACCCGAGGTCAATATTTGTGATCACAATCGACAATTCTGAAAAGTCTCTCAAACAGAAATGTTTCGAGGGAAAAATTAACTAAAATTCTATTTTAATATTTAAAGGCCTCGCTGTCAGTAATACAGCGGGGCTTTTTCATTTTATATGATTGTTAACAATTTCGATTATTTGACTATTAGTAAAAGGCTTTGAAATATAATCATCGCACCCGCTTTCTAGAAATTCTTCCTTGTCGCCGATAAGTGCAAACGCCGTCATTGCAATGATTGGTATATGTTTGAACTCTTCACTTGATTTCAGCATTTTAGTAAGTTCAATACCGCTCATGCCTGCGCCCAGGTTTATATCCATTAAAATTAAGTTGAAACTTTTAGATTTAAGCAACTCGAGGGCTATTCTGGCATTTTTTGCAATCGTTACCTTAAAATTCTTTTGTAAGTATTCTCTGATTACCATTGCATTAATAGCTTCGTTTTCAACCATAAGAACTTCCGGAAGTGGTTCATCCGGATTTCTTTTTTGCCCGGTAATCTCTTTTACAGGCCGCTCGTTCTTAGCAGGTGTTTTCTCCCTGTTGTTTTCATTTAAATTGGTTGGAAACGAAACAATAAAATTTGACCCTTCATTTATTTTGCTTTCAACGCGAATAGTACCGCCGAGTTTTTCTGTGAATTTCTTTGTTAAGGAAAGTCCAAGTCCCGGGCCTTCAAAAGCTCTTCCGCGCCCTTCGCTTACTTGTCTGAATTCTTCAAATATCAGTTCTTTATGTTCATCTGCAATGCCAATGCCGGTATCTTTCACCGTAATCAACATTTCATTTTCGTTGGCGACATTGATTTTTAACCCAACAATCACTCCGCCCTCGATAGTGTATTTTAGTGCATTGTTAATGAGGTTGTTGACGATTTGATAGACAAGTCTTCTATCTATTTTTATATCAAATGATTTGAATCCCGGTTCGAATAAGATAAATAAATTTTTCTTTTCTGCTTCGGCTTTATAAAGCCCGACAACTTCATTTATGATTGCAACTAAATCTTCATTGACCGCAACAGGTTTAAGTTTACCTGCTTCCAACTGTGAAAGGTCAAGTATTAAATTCAGTGTATCCAGAAGACGCTTCCCGCCGCTTAAAATTTTCAGTGCCCGTTCTTTAGCGATATCATCTTCTAAAGTTTCCGCCAGCATCTCCGAGTATCCGAGAATTGCAATCATCGGAGTGCGGATTTCATGGCTCATGTTTGCTAATATATTTGCTTTAATTCTTGCGGTTTCTTCGGCAGATTCCTTGGCTCGGATAAGTTCAGTCTCGGACTCTTTCTTTTCGGTTATATCAAGAATTGAAACGAGTGAATTGCTTACGGAGCCGTCAGGATTTCTCTGCACGGCAACGCACATAGTAGTGTGAACTAATTTCCCATCTTTTCTGTAAAAGCGCTTGTCGAGTTGATATTCGTTCAGTGTGCCATTCATTATTTGGGTGTCGAATTCGATACTTATATTTAAATCATCGGGATGTGTTATTTCTACCCAAGAAATATCTAAAAGTTCTTCTTCCGTGTACCCTAAAATTTGTGAAAGGCGTTCGTTTACTTCAATCAATTTTCTGTCCGAAGTTGCAACGCACATTCCAACCGTGCCCATTTTGAAATAGCTTTTAAATGCTTCTTCGGTTTTTCTTCTTTCGGTTATATCTTCATCAACACCGCGGTATCCTTTGAAGTTTCCCCCGTCATCAATAACAGGAACTGCTGAAGTAAGCAATAAAATTGGTTTTCCATTTTTATGAATGCAGTTATTCTCAAAATTAGTGAAGGTTGCTCTGTCCCGGAAATGTTTTGAAGTAGTTTCTCTAATTGCATCACGCCTATCCGGCGGGAATAAATCATAAAAATGTTTTTTGCCAACCAACTCTTCAGGTGTAAAACCGGTAATCACTTCACAGACGCTATTGGAATATGTGTATAAACCGTCTAAATCAACTTCCCAAATCCAATCACTTGAATTTTCAGCAATTTGGCTAAATCTTTGTTCGCTCTCCTTAATCAGTTTTTCATTATTCTTTCGTTCAGTTATGTCAGTAACCGCAAAGAAACTTCCGGTGAGAGTTCCGTTTTCTTCTTTTATTGGACTGACGCTTATAATAGCCCAAAATTCTGTCTTTGCTTTTGTAATTAATCTTCCTTCGAACTGAACTGATTTTCCTTCCGTTACCTGCATGAATATTTCGAGGTTATTTTTAATATCCTCAGGGGCCAGAAGGTTTTGCATTTTCAACGAGAGAAGTTCAGACTGTGAATAGCCCAGGAAGTGTTCCATCTGTTTGTTTGCAAAAGTGATAGTATCTGAAAAGTCTACGAATAAGAAACCCTCGGAAGATGTTTCAACCATCTTTGTGAATTTTATATCGCTTTGTTGAAGGTCGTTCTCAAAATTTTTCTTTTTGATAATATCCCAAATTAAATTGCTGAAACTTAATAATGTTTCTACATCTAAATCAGTATAATCGGATACTTTATTGCCCACGCCGATTATAGCAACAACTTTATCGTTTCTTACGATCGGGATAACTAACTCTCTGATTATTGGAGAGTGTCCTTCAGGAAGTCCTTTCTTTGTTTTTAGCGAAGCATAATCGTTGTGGATAACAGCTTTTTTTTCCGCGACGCACTGCACCCAAACACCTGCTTCATCAATGTTGTAATGTTTGCCTTTGCCATCTGCTTTGCACATATTGTTGATAGTGTTAGTTGACCACATTTGAAGAAAAATTGTTTTTTGATCTTCTTCAACAAAATGAAAAAATGCAATTGAACTGTCTGAAATAAATTCTGCTTCATCCAAACTTAATTGGAGAAGCTCTTCCATTGAATAATTAATGCTTTGCTCGCTTATTTTAAGCTGGGCTTTAAGAAGTAAATCTTTTTTTCTTGCCTTGCGCTTATCTTTAACGGAAAAGAATATACACTGACCGTGCTTCTCTGAAAGGAAGGATGCTCCGCTGGTTTCAGCAGGAATGACATTTCCATTGTTATCAAGAATTGAAATGCTAACTCCAAAAACAGGAACACCATGGATTAAAATGCCCTCATTATATTTTGCAGCCCGCGCAATATCTTGTGGTGCTATAAAATTTGCAAAGTTGGAGCCAATGATTTGTTCCCTCGAAAAATGAAGATACTTTTCAACAGACTCTGAATATTCAAGGATGTTGCCGGTTTTATCAGTAATTAAAAGATATTCGTCCTCATCTAAAGGTATGTCCGCAGTTCTCTCCCTGAAAGATTCGAAAAGTTTTCCGTCTTTAATCGTAAATGGCTTAGAACCGGATATTGATGACTTCGCAGAGTTTTTGATTTCTGCTCTTAAAGAGACATTATCTTCTGCCAGAAGTTTGTAGTTTCGTAGCAGTTCCTCATAGTCGGGTTTGTCTTTCAAAATAAAATTCTTTCCTTTGAATGGATTGTAATCGTGAATCCAATGCGACAGAAATATTTCCTTAATCACAGAAAATCAATTAATAATTGGATTAAATTAATTTCGTAATAATATATTAAATATCAAAGAAATATTTGAGCAAAAATAGCGCATGTGATTAAGAGCATAAGGGCTAAAACAGCCTCTCTAATCTTATTCCAAATATATGTGAGAAATATCTTTTATATTCTTAAGGAAAGTCATAATTTCAGTAGTTATTTTCAAATGATTTATGAAATTATTTTTTTTTCAACAAAAGGAGTTACTGAATGGGTTGGATAATAAATACCCTGACATCCTCAATCGGTAAAAAGTTAGTAATGTCTCTTACCGGATTGTTTTTATGCACATTTCTTTTAGTACACTTGTACGGTAATTCAAACCTCTTCGGCGAACCTGCCGCAGCAAAACTTTCCTTCGACGGTTTCTCAAAATTTATGAGCACCTTTCCTCCTTTACGAGTACTCGAGTTAGGTTTATTTCTTGGTTTTGTTTTACACATCACACAAGGCGTAATGTTGTATTTTCAAAATAAGTCAGCGCGTCCAATAGGTTATGCTAAGATGCCCGGAAATGAAACAAGTCCCTTGCTTTCCAGAACTATGATTTGGACAGGTTCATTCGTGTTTTTCTTCCTCGTTGTTCATGTAAAACAATTCTTTGTAGATATCCGATTGACACAAGGTCATGAGGCTTCAATGTATGATGGTGTGAAAGCAGCATTTGAAAACCCTACATACTCCGCACTGTATTTGGTTGCTCTTTTGTTTCTTGCACTTCATCTTAATCATGGATTCCAAAGTGCATTTCAGACTCTTGGTTTGAACTCAAAAAAATATACGCCTATAATTAAGGCACTCGGATTGCTTTATTCAATATTAATACCGCTTGGATTTGCTCTAATGCCAATCTATTTTTTGCTAAAAAAATGTAACTGTATATAGGAGGATTGAAAATGAATTTAGATGCAAAAATCCCATCAGGCCCGCTTGCAGAAAAGTGGACAAAACACCGCACGGAATTAAAATTAGTTAATCCTGCTAATAAAAGAAAATATAATATCATAGTCGTTGGAACCGGACTTGCAGGCGCATCAGCAGCAGCAGGCTTAGGTGAAATGGGCTACAATGTTCAGGCATTCTGTTTCCAAGACAGCGCCCGCAGAGCACATAGCATTGCTGCACAAGGCGGAATCAATGCTTCAAAAAATTATCAGAATGACGGCGATAGTGTTTACAGATTATTTTACGATACAATCAAAGGCGGTGACTTCCGCGCGCGTGAAGGAAATGTTTACAGACTTGCTGAAGTAAGCGGAAGCATTATTGACCAGTCAGTTGCACTCGGCGTACCTTTTGCACGCGAGTACGGCGGATATCTTGACAACCGTTCATTCGGCGGCGCTCAGGTATCAAGAACTTTTTATGCACGCGGACAAACAGGTCAGCAGCTTCTTCTCGGTGCATACAGTGCATTGACAAGACAAGTTTCATTAGGTACAGTCAAGATGTACAACCGGTATGAAATGCTTGACCTTGTTGTAATAGACGGAAGAGCAAGAGGAATTGTTACCCGCAACATGTTGAATGGTAAAATAGAATCCTTTGCTGCAGATGCGGTTATTCTTGCAACAGGCGGTTACGGTAATGTTTACTATCTTTCAACCAATGCTATGGGTTCAAACGCAACAGCAATTTGGAGAGCACACAAGAAAGGCGCTTTGTTCGCTAATCCTTGTTAT
>CAIWTC010000311.1 GCA_903915485.1 uncultured Ignavibacteriales bacterium
AAAGCTTTTCCTTTTCATGCATTCTGCGCAAAGGAATAAATATCCTTGTAGCACTGTAGTAAATTACAATTACTATAAATGCAACAACTGAGATAATAAATAATAACGGGTTAGCCGCGTTAAAGAATATTTCCAAAATATTTTAGAAGCCTTTGCTCTTGATATATAAATGAAAAATATCCGACGGGAGAATTTGCGCTCCGCCGGTTGAAACTTTTGTATTCGTCATTCCCAATCCTCGACTATAGCCCTATTCATTAACTTGGGTTTTCTCTTTTATTTTATAGATTAAGATTTTGTTGTTTTCCTTAAAAAACCAGAAAAATAATCCCAAAAATGTGTGAAATTTTAGAAGCAGCAATTCATTATTTTGACCGATTCTTGTTCCTGCAACATCGAAAAAAAACCTCACTGCAGTTGTGAACTGATAAAGAATCAGAATAATGGAAAATGCATCTATTTTCAGTAAATGTAATACATCATTAAATAGCATTCGTACAAGTACCCCGAATATTATGAGATGCATCAAGAATAATATGGTTATCTCTAACTGCTTGGTGTATAAAGTACTACCATATAAATATTTTGGAGCTAGGCTTAATATCAAAGCTAGCACAAAATATAAAATTAACCAATACTTCCAATTGCTGATTGTTCTAATGTCAATTAAGGATATGGGAAGCGCAAAAGTAATAAAAAGATACAGATAATTCATCATCCAAAAAACATTCAAAGAAAAGTAAGCGAATAATAAGAAGCAACAAAAAGACAATAAAGAACAAATAGAAGTAATCAAAAAATAGAATTTATATTTACTTCTTCTTTGCGTGATAGCAGGAATTATCCAAACTAAAGTAACAAGATGAGAAAAGAGGTCAATGGGCAGCATTATTTACCTTAAAAACAAAATGGGGGACAAGGATAACCAAACTCCAAAGTATTTTCATCTTTGGTAATTGAAAATACATTCTGCCTTACCTCAAAGGAAAAGGTTGTTCCATTTCCCAATGAAAGCAGTTCTGCCACTTTGCTCTTGTTGTATAAATGAAAAATATCCGACGGGAGAATTTGCGCTCCGCCGGTTGAAATGGGGGTTCTGTTATCGCCCAAAACCTGAAGCGAATTATTTATAATTCTAAACATAATATAGTTATTGCTTTGTGCCAGCCAGTCAACAACCTCAGCAGCGGGGACCGTAACCGAGTTGAGAACTGAACCGAATTGTGCATCTGCTTCACTTTTTGGAATTATTTTCCCGACAGGTCCGCTCTGCCCGTATAGGACATTCCCGAAACCTAGAAGAAGCAAAAACAAATAAATTGTAATTGCCTTAATATAATTAATTTTCCCGAACATTACTTTTCCTATTTTTAACTTATCAGCACATTTAAGACTGATAAATTCCATAACAAAATCTACGATTCTTTGAAATCAAATAACACTCGCCCCTAAAATAAAAATACCGGAGAGTCCCCTCCCCGGTATTTTTTTGATACTTACTATAAGTTTGCAACAAAATATCAGAATGATTTTTGGCTTTAATTATGGGCATAAATCAAATATCCTCTCATATTTGATATTTCATGCAAGACCTAAACAGCAACATCCCAATCTGATATACAATCAGAACAACTACGAAATTCCGGGTTACTGTGGTAACCGAAATTCTATTAAAGGAAGAATCCTAAAAATTTGGTTGTCATCAAGTTATTAATCCCTTTAACATTCTCCTCACAGCGGCCCGTTTTTCCAACACCCACAAAAAGTTCAGACTTTAGGGTCAGATTTTTCATAGTATTCCTTTCAGAATAAATTAAAATTATATTGAATTAACTTGTGATACTCTTCCCCGCGGAACATACTTCCGCAAGAGATGAATTAATCACGGTGTTAAATTACGATGAAAATAAACGGCGCGGTATCCGTGCCAGTACGGAGGGAGGCAAAAAAATTGCAATTATTTTTTGCAGGAAATGCTGTTTTTGAGCTAAATTCAAACACCCCCTAAAATTAAGCCCGAGAGCTATTTTTGAATTTATTTCGTATTGTAGGTCGTTTCTCTGAATCGACCATTCTACCCAAAGCTTGAAAGTTATTAACTCATGTTACGCAAAAACATATTCTTTAACTTAATAACTCCGACTTTTAAGTCGGAGAGTATATAAAAAAACATACTCGACTTCAGCCAAAACAAGCTCTGAATTGGGCTAAAACCAGTTTCTATGTGTATTTTTTCCCCGATTTAAAAGTCGGGTTTAGTGTTAAAAAATCTACAATAATTGATTTCAATATGGCTATGCATAACATGAGTTATTAATTTTTGTAAAGGTCCAAACCCTGCAATTGACGAGACAGAGTTTCGTCCGACATAGCATTTAGAAAATTATTACATCTGCTTAACATATACTCTATTACCCTGATGAAGGCTAACAGCAGACAACCCCAACCTGACCGGAATTAATTCTCCAAGTCTCTATTCGTTTTTGTATATATGCAAAGTAAAGCTAAATGTACTGCCTTTGCCTATTTCACTTTTCACCCGGATTTCCCCTCCGTTTTTTACGACGAAATCCTTACATAAAATTAACCCCATGCCTGTACTGGGTTCATCTGCAGTGCCTTTTCTACTAACTCTTTCACCAAGGACAAATAACTTCTTTATTATATCTTCGGGTATGCCTATACCTGTATCGGTAACGGAAATCTCAATCATACCGGCATCATTCAGTTTTGATTTTACCGTAACTACCCCGCCTCCCTCTGTAAACTTATATGCATTTGAAAGTAAATTTCGCAGTACAGAATTTATCATCCGTTCATCGGCAAAAACCTCGATGGCTTTATCAACTGAATTGAATGTGTGAATTTCCTTGTTAGCAGCCATCAGCGCTACATCGCCAATGCTTTTAGTTACTAATTCACTTAACTGTATTTTTTCCATTTCGAAATTCATCGAACCGTTTTGAAGCTGCGCCCATTCAAGTAGATTATTCAGCAGTTGATAAGTAGTCTTAATACTTTCATATAGTATTTTGCAAGAGTCATTATATTCAGTAATTGAATAACCTTCTGTCTCAGAAGACATTTGTTCCGCAAGGTTTAACAGTACATGAAAAGGGCTTCTTAAATCATGAGCTATCACTGCAAATAATTTATCCTTTTCTAAGTTTGTTTGACTGAGTAATGTGTTTGTTTCCAGAATTTCTGACTCTACACGCTTTCGGTGGGTTATATCTTTAGCAATCCCTTCAAAACTTACAGCATTGCCTTTCTCATCAACAAGCGGAACCGCACTGGATGTATGCCAAATCCACCGCCCATCGATATGCTGTACGCGATACTCAATTCCCGACTGTCTTTCCTTAGAATTAATAAGAGACTGTATGAACTCACTGCACTTTGGGATATCATCGGGATGAACAAATTGAACGAATGATTGCCCCACTACTTGTTCTTTAGAATGACCCAACAATCTTGTCCAGGCATCCGAAACAAAAATGAGAACCCCATCATAAGACATTGTATATATAATATCGTGACTATTCTCAACGAGCATCCTGTGCTTCTCCTCGCTATACTTTAATGCAAGTATAGCCTTATTCTGTGCGCTGATATCTCGAATAATTAACTGCATTCCGGATTTTTCCTCAAACTCGATTGGCATTGCTTTAACTTCCACCTCCACTACCGTATCATCCAGTTTAGCTAAACTTGCCTGAATCACAAGTGATTCCTGATCATTCAATTTAGCTTCCACAATTTTTCGCCTAACAACATCGTGGTGCTCTTCAGCTATAAAGTCCATAACATGTCTGCCGACTATTTCTTCTGCACTCGAAGCGGAAACTAATTCCACACATTTGTCATTAACTAAAACTAATTGACCATCAACTTGAACTGCCATAGCATCAGATGAACTCATTATTAAATTCCTGAACTTCACTTCACTTCGCTTTAGTGACAACACCGCCTCCATGTGTTCAGTCATGTCAGTCATTGAAATTAAACATTGATCGCTTACATCGGACACTTTACCTGCAATGTGGACATAAAGAGGTTCAAGTTCCCCACCTTCAAGATATAACTCACATTCGTTTCTGTTTTTGCTTGTGAATAACTTCTTCAAGAATAAGTCAAATAAAGTCTTGTAACCCGATTGAATAAATAATGCGAACTTTCTATTATACAAATTCTCGCGAAAACGGAGGAGCATCTGGGAAGCGGCAAAATTTATATCCACTATCACGCCATCCTCCGAAAGGACCAAATATCCCGTCGGAGCAAAATCAAATAGTTCAAGATATTTTCTGCTCGCAAGGTCTAAAGCGTTTCTTGCACAAAGCAAGTCCTCATTCTGCATTTCCAATTCTACTCTATGAACCTCAAGTTGATGCATAACTTTTCTGGCCGCAAGCAATTCTTCATTCTGCATCTCCAATTCTACTTTATGAACTTCAAGTTCGTGAATTGTCTTTAGAATGTCTGCTTCATAGTGAGAAGATATCTTTTTTGAATTCGTAAATTCTTGCTGTTGTGATTGATTTATTTCTTGGTTTTTGGGGGATGTCTTTTTTCCCATATGCTTACCCTGCCTTTATTAAATGTTTTTCTCTATTATTCCCTGGTTCAGCATTTTGGAGTTGTTCGGGAGACGCGACAAACCGGACGCGGAGACAAACCTCAGTCCGTGTAATTTAGTTTGAATAACCTGATTACAGTATGTCTTAAAAGTAGATAATTTCATTCTCATAGATTGCTGTTTAATTAAAGAATATAACTCAAACACATTATTCGTTGGAAATGATTTTAACAGCGGAATTTATTAAAGAAAGCTGATTCTCCAACGCTAATTATAGCTCAGAAAATGGCAGTAATAGATTTAACTTAGCATCCCTCTAAGAAATATCAATTATCGATATTTATATAACTATTTATATGGTAATTGAAATATTTCTCTTACCCACTAATAGTTATGGAAAAATATAAAAAAAAAAAAACAAAATGCAATCCAAACAAAAAAATATTTAACTTTTTTCTCTAAAATAATATGCCATTTTTGGTCTAATTTTTAATATAGGCTAAAATATACTCTATAAAACTTCTGAATTTGCACAACTAACAAAAATATTTCATAATATTTACGCATTAATTTTGAGTGGTAGCAGTGTATTTAGTAGAAGTCCTTAGACTTATTACTCCAACATCTTGCGCCTGGATTCCCGTTTTCACGGGAATGACAGGAAACCCAAAGTAATCCAAAATTCTATTATAATATTTTCGCATATACTGTTCAGTATTTTTCAACATGCATTGTGATTTTCAGAATTTATAGTTCACTGCCTGTACTCAACCCAACGAGGTCCACGCTTTTACCCTGAAATAATTCTAAGTCACATTACAATTTCTTCACTCATTTATATAGTTTTCATATATTGAAGATAAATTATTAATATTTTATGAAATTCAGCAAATACTATCTCTTTACCGGTTTTCTATTCATCATTGGATGCAGCTCAATTGTATCTACCTCTAACCGTTATTCCACATTTCAAAAAACTCAATCTGAAACAGTAGCCTCATCTGAACCCCAAAAAGCGAAAAATGATTCAGTACAAGCGTTTGACTTCAAGCCTTTCGCGTCTAAATTTTCCTTTTCATCAAAAGACTCAACAGCAAGCATTGACTCATCGTTGTGGTATTCATTCCCCGAAACCCAAAACGGCACTGCAAGCACTAAAGCCGCAGGCTACCGTGTGATGGTTCTCAGCACCGAAAACATCGATGAGGCAAAATACTTCAATGACAGCATAAAAGCATTCCTCCCGACAAACAAAACTTATATAAAGTACGAAACACCATTCTATAAAGTTAAAGTGGGCGACTTGCAAAACTTTGACCAGGCAAGCGACTTGAAATTCAAACTCAAACAGATTGGTTTCAAGAGCGCTATAATTATGCAGGATTCTATTTTAGTTAGAGCAAAGTAAATAATGCTGACAGCAATTACACACCCTTCATCTATATTAACGCTCAATACAAACGGCTTAAATTTCAAGCGCGGAAAAGAACTTGCAGACCCCGGTATTCTTACCGGTCATTCTATTATAATAGAAGACAAAATTATCAAGGATTTTATCCCAAATAAATCCTTCAGAAAATCTCTCGTTGATAAAGTGATAGATGCAAAAGGAAAAACTGTTCTTCCCGGATTGATTGACTGCCACACTCACACGCTTTTTGCAGGCTCCCGTGCAAATGAGTTCGCCCAAAAAATAGCAGGCGCAAGCTACGAGGAGATTGCCCGCTCAGGCGGAGGGATTAGAAACACAATGACCTCCACACGCAAGGCATCGGAGAAATCATTATTCAATAGTACTTCTGATTGGATTAATCACTTCATATCTCTCGGCATCACTTCATTAGAAATAAAAAGCGGTTACGGTCTAAGCTTTGAAGATGAAGTAAAAATACTCCGCATACTGAAAAAGTTAAAATCAAACTCACCTATTCAAATCGTTTCCACATTTCTAGGCGCGCACATTGTTCCCCCTGAATTTTCCAAGAACAGAAACGCATACATTGATACTGTTATCACTAAAATGATACCGTATATTGCTAAGAATTCCCTGGCGGATTTCTGCGATGTTTTCTGCGAAAAAGGAGCGTTCACCCTAGAAGAAACTGACAGAATATTAAAAACCGCTGCACGGCATAGTCTGCCTAATAAAATTCACACTGACCAATTCAACTCCTTCGGCGGAATAGGTACGGCACTAAAAAATAAATGCAATAGCGCCGACCATCTTGAAGTCATAAAAGCAAATGATATTTCCGCGATAGCCAAAAGCGAAACAACCGCGGTACTTTTGCCGGGTGCATCGTTCTTCCTGAACTGCCCCTATGCTCCTGCAAGAAAACTTATTGATAAGGGCGCATTAGTTGCAATCGCATCGGACTTCAACCCGGGCTCATCGCATATACCAAACCTGCACTTGATTATGTCAATTGCATCAATCAAGATGAAGATGAAACCGGAGGAGGTTATCGCCGCCGTGACAATAAATGCCGCCAAAGCATTAGGCATTCAAAACACAACAGGCAGTTTAGAAATTGGCAAGTCCGCTGATTTCTCAATATTCAACACAGAAAACTTTCTTGATATCAGTTACACAATCGGTAAGAATTTAAATTCAATGACAATTAAAAACGGTAAGATTATTTACGATAATCAAAGGATTACACAATGAAAATTATTGAGTGCGTACCAAACTTCAGCGAAGGAAGAAATCCTTCGACCTTAGCACTTTTAGAAAGTTCAGTAAAACATATTCCAAACCTGAAACTGCTCAGCTTTGAGGCGGACAAGGACTATAACCGCACTGTAGTTACTCTCGCGGGTAATGAAGAAAGTATTCTTGAAGGAGCTGTAAGCATAACCGATGCCGCTGCAGATTCAATCAACATGCGTAACCACATCGGAGAGCATCCCAGACTTGGTGCAGTTGATGTAGTGCCGTTTGTTCCTATAAGCGATGTAACAATGCAAGAGTGTGTGGAAATATCAAAACAGTATGGTAAAATAATTTCAGAGAGACACAACATCCCCGTATTTCTTTATGAAGAAGCAACTGATAATCCCGCGCACAAGAATCTATCAGACATCCGTAAAGGAGAATACGAAGGATTAAAAGATAAGTTATTACTCCCCGAATGGCAGCCCGATTTCGGACCGTCCGTATTCAATGAAAAACTAGGCGGAACAGTTACCGGTGCAAGATTTTTTTTAATAGCGTACAATGTAAATTTAAAATCGACAGATATTTCCTTTGCAAAAGAAATCGCAGAATCCCTGCGTGAGTCAGGAAGAATGAAGCGCGATGCAAACGGTGAACTGATAAAAGTCGACGGTAAATCAGTCAAAGAGCCGGGCCGGTTAAAATGCCTTAAAGGAATGGGAGTTAAACTCGACAACTATGGAATAACTCAGGTAAGCATGAACCTCACCAACTATAATGTTACTTCAATTTTTACGGCATTTGAAGAAGTTAAAAAAGAAGCGGAGCGACTAGGCGTTGAAGTTACAGGAAGTGAAATAGTTGGGCTTACCCCGCTGGAGGCTATCCTTGCAGCAGGCAGATTCTATGCTAAAGGCAAACCCTATACAGAAAATGATTTACTTGAGCTTGCAATTGAATCGCTGGGCTTGAGTGAGCTAAATCCTTTTGATAAGAAAAACAAAATAATTGATTATTTAATTTAGAGTGTAACCATGGATACCACAAAAACAATTCAGCAGTACTTAGATGAAATAACCTCAAGCGCACCAACACCGGGCGGCGGAAATGTAAGCGCATTCTGCGGTGCGTTGGCTTCATCTTTGGGGATAATGGTTTGCAACCTGACAATCGGCAAAAAGAAATACCTCGCTGTTGAATCAGAAATTATTGAGTTTAAAAGCATTTTAGCGGAAATTCAATCCAACCTACTCATTGATGCTGATTTAGACAACGCGGCATTCGATTCCGTCATGGAAGCATTCAAACTTCCGAAACTTACCGAGGATGAACAATCAGCACGCAGGGATGCAATTGAGGATGCAACACTAAACGCGGCAAAAATTCCGGCAGAAGTTATCGCGGAATGCCTTAATACATTACCGCTTCTTTCAAAGATTGCAGCAGTCGGAAACCAGAACTCGCTTTCAGATGCTGCGGTGGCATGCAGCTTAATTTTAGCGGCAGCGCGCGGTGCATTCATGAATGTGCTTATTAACTGCGCATCACTGAACAACCATACTGATAGAGATTCACTTTTGGCAAAGACTGAAGCTGATATGAGGAATATAGAATCAAGCGCAAAGGAAGTCCTAAACGCAATAGAAACAAAATTAAGGAACATGATTCTACATCACGCGTGATTTTATGGGAGATATTGGCAGAGTATCAAATAGTTCGGGGTGTGATTGGTTAAGAGAAATTAGCCTCAATGACATTTTGTGAGAGTAATGTTAATTTTTTCGAGTTTACAATATTGGATTGAAGTATTATCCTAAAATAGTTCCGTAGGAACGGAATCTCGGGAACCCCGCAGCAACGAGCACTTGTTAAGCTCCATCGGAGCGGCATCTTTCCGCAATGAATCATTCCATACACAATCGGAAATATTCCGTACCTACGGCACTTAGCTCACTCACAACTATTTTTTTCTACAGATATTTCGTCCCGCTGGGGCTTCGGAAATAAATATTTTGTGCTGTCCTGAATGTTGTTTACATTATCCATTTCCCTAAACCATGTAGGGCGTAGCCCGGAATGGTTTAGGGAAATTAATTAAATTTTCCCCTCGTCATAAACCCGCGATGGCGTCTTCAAATTCAAACTCCAGTGCGG
>CAIWTC010000312.1 GCA_903915485.1 uncultured Ignavibacteriales bacterium
AACAATCTTAAACATTAATTATATTTATTTATGTTACGGAAAACAATGTCTTCAAAAATTGCGTTATTGATTATTCTATTTGTCGGATTAGTATTTGCTCAGTCTCCTTTAGAGAAAAGGAGTTCTACGCTTATCAATAAATTAGCAACTTCAAAAAGTGACTCAATACTGGTATGGATATACTTCACTGATAAACCTAATGTACTTAAGAAAGACATTTTTTCAATTCAGTCAATTATAAGCAAAAAGTCAATTGAAAGAAGGTCAAAAAGTCTTTCTTCAGCTAACATTATTGATTTTACAGATTATCCCATTTCGGAGCATTATTTAAATACTCTATCAACATATTCTATTGCAGTCAAAAATAAATCCAAATGGTTCAATTCAGTTTCAGCATGGGTTACAAAAAATCAAATTGATGCTTTGAATTCTTTGAACTTTATTAGCAAAATAGATGTTGTTGAAGCTTTTATGAGGAAGCCAGACCCTGTGGAAACTGCATCCCATTACCTCAATAAGATTAATTTGGGTGATACAGCTGATTATAACTATGGCTCATCATTTTATCAGATGACTACTATAGGATCTGATAAACTTCATCGGTTAGGCTTAAAAGGGCAAGGCGTCACGATTGCTGTAATGGATGCTGGGTTTAATAATTTAACTCACGAAGTATTTTCAGGAATAAAAATTCTTGCAACTTATGACTTTGTGAATCATAGGACATTTGTCGGAGATGGAAATGGAGGTGAAGGTGCAGGATATCACGGGACTTCAGTTCTTTCACTTATAGGAGGCTATAAGCCAGGTAAAATGATTGGGCCTGCATTCGAAGCGAGCTATATTCTTGCGAAAACAGAGAACACTGCTTCAGAAACCCCTGTAGAAGAAGATAATTGGATTGCAGCAATAGAATGGGCTGACAGCATTGGAGTTGACATAACAACAACTTCACTAGGTTATAATGTATTTGATCCACCATTTACTAGTTACACATGGGAGAATATGGATGGCAGAACCTGTAAAATTTCAGTTGCTGCAAATCTTGCCGCAAGAAAAGGAATTACGGTATTCAATTCGGCATCGAATGAAGGATATAATTCGACGCACAACACATTGACTGCGCCTGCTGATGCTGATAGCATAATAACCGTTGGGGCAGATTCCTTGGGGGTTAGAGCTTCGTTCAGCAGCGTCGGGAACACAGCCGACGGTAGGACAAAACCTGATGTAATGGCTCCTGGCTCATTTGTTTATTTGGCAGGTTCATCGGGTCCATCTTATTATTTTGCCGGAAACGGTACTTCATATAGCACTCCCCTTGTCGCAGGACTTGCAGCTCAATTACTTTCTGCAAATCCAAAGTTAACCAATATGCAGATTCGTGCCGCGCTCAGGAATACTGCTTCTAACTCACAATCTCCAAACCGCGAAATCGGATGGGGATTGGTTGATGGGCAAGCAGCATATAACTATATTACTACAGGAATAGATTCTCAGTACTTGAAATCATTTCACTTAATGCAGAATTACCCAAACCCATTTAATGGCGGGACTTATATATACTATAATTTGATCGAAAATAGTAATGTGAGTCTAGAAATTTATTCCATTGATGGCAGAATGATAGATAGATACGATTTAGGCTATAAACAAATCGGGGAAAATAATTTTCATTTGAGAATGAATAATTTAGCATCCGGAATCTATTTATATCGGCTGGTTCACGCTAACGGTAAGAATACAAATCTTAGCGAAATTAAAAAAATGATTTATCTTAAATAGCTTATATTATAATGATAAGTTTTAAGCAAACATTTAGTGTTGCTTTACTTATTAAACAAATACATAATATAAGCACCGCCGCCAAAACCAACCATTGGAGATGCTCCTTCATAGGCGCCGGTTTTTTCATTATATAACTCAGGGATTATATTATGATTTAGTTGTGCATTTTTAACTACATGACCAAATAATTTCTTTGCTTCAGCGAAATGATTATATTTATTCAACGACGAGGCAATTCTTAAATCCAAGAATATCCACTCCTGTTTATCATACCAATCACCTTTGTTGACGCGACTAAATCCCCTGTCTTTAGATAGCTTTAGCTGTTTTGAATATTTATCGTGATGCAGAGAAAACAACTTTGGGGAATACTCAAAGCTGTTGAAATATTCATAAGAAGATGCATCTAAATATTCATGAACAGAATCTGCAGAAGACTCCAAACATCCCTTTATAAAACTTGAATCCACAATCAGTTTGCTGCGAATCATATCTTCTAGTAACTTCCCTGCAGTTGAATACTTTTTCCCGCCATCTATTTTATAACTCTGAAGAACATTACCCCAATCCTGCAAACCTTTTGCTGCTGTTATAGAAGTGAAGGAGTATTGCTTCCCCGGTAAATGTCTTTCCCAGGCACCTGACTCGGGTCGAACCAATCCATTTTTATCAATATTTATTAAAAGTGCTTCAGCAATACGGTTTTTAATAGTTTTATAATATTCATTAAAAAACGCTATGTCCTTTGAATTATTCAGATACTCTGAAACGGCGGTAAGAACGAGTCCAAAACCATCTAATTCAATATTTGGTCCATCAGAATTATAATCTGATTCTTCTTTTCCATTTCCATAATATCTGCAGACAGATACTTTATAATCCGAGTTGATACCATATTCTTTTCCGTCAGTGTGACGATATTTTTTATACTGACCAACATCTGCTTTCATCCAAAATATTAATGCGCTTTTAGCTTCTTCATGTAAGCCAAGAAGAGTCAGTGCGCGCACAGCATAACTGGCATCTCGAACCCAACTTATGTTCCAAATGCCGGGAGGTAAAGAAGCAATAATTTGTCCTTTTGAATATTTAAGTGTCGCTTCATCACGGACTTGAGCCATTTTAAGAAAAGTTATTTGCTGTTCAAATATATCTTGCTCTGCTTTACTCATGGAATGTGGTTTATTGACTTTCTTAAAGATTCCCTTCATATACTTAATTTCATTTTCAAGAAAATCATAATTGTTATGACAATAGTTTCTTGCCTCAACATAATCTAAAGCCAGTTGAGTAGATTCATCTTTGTAAGAGAACAAATAGTACTTTCGAAGTTTGTCTCCTTTTTCAGTTACAACTGAATCGAGGAGTACTGAAGGGTCAGAGTCTTTCAACTGAAGGTAATAACCATCCTTGCAAGTCTTCTTCGTTTCAACCAAGCAATAAAATATTTTTTCATTTCTTGTGAATGAAGAATAATAGTAAACATTGGCCGATTTATATTTCACGCGTATCACATGTGTATTTTGCAGATACTTTGTTTCTAAAGGTGATAATTTGGAAATAGGAGACAAATTCTGAACAAATGCCTTAACAGGTTTTGCAGAATCAATCGCTTGATAAATATGCGGATAAATCGATGTAATGCTAGCAGTTTTCTCATCGTAAACACCAGCGATAAGTCCATTTGTGGTTGGAAGATTAAAGAAAGACTGCCCCTTAACAACAGTATTTTTCTTCATCTCATTCATTTGCTTTTCATCAATGAATGTAAATTCACCCGAATATATTCCTCCGGGACCACCGCCATCATACACGCGGATAGCAATAGTATTATTAGGTTTGAGTAAATTTTCCGGAACTGCATAAATGCGTTGAGTATTCCACTCAGAAGAGACATTCGGCGGGAAGGACCCTGTTTTCCCTATCGAAACTCCATTAATAAATGTCTCATCAACATCATCTACTTTTCCAATAACAAGAAAGAGTTTTGTTTTCAGCAATTTCTTGTCAGCAACAAAAGATTGCCTATACCAAGCAAACCCATCATAATCCGAGTAACCTTGCTTTTCCCAAAAGTCTTTAACTGATATTTCATTCCAACCGGCATCATTATAATTTGTATTAGAATATTCAGGTTTGTCCCCTGTCTGAAACCTCCAACTATTTGGGAGAGATTTAACCTGAGAATTTATAACGCCAATTCCGCAAGAAACAAATAAAAGAAAAACATACTTGTTCATGCAAACCTTATGAATTAAGCGTTACTTTTAGTGCTTCATAATGAGACTTAATTGTATAATCTAAATCTTCGGCTGTATGCGCTGCAG
>CAIWTC010000313.1 GCA_903915485.1 uncultured Ignavibacteriales bacterium
CATATAATCCCGATAATGAAACATTCTTATTACAAATAAACGGGCAGATGGGAATAATTACTGTGCCCAAATCAAGCGCAAGAAGCTTTAAGGAGAATTACACTTCCGCAACAGTAAAAGGACATAGTAAACTTAACGGAAGTTTATCAAAGGAAGTATTATATTCAGTAACAATAATAGACCCTAACACTAGTGCGGTATATGAATTCAGGCAGTACTCGGGCAATATGGTTTTCGTAGAAGGCGGAACATTCCAAATGGGCAGCAATGATGGAGGAGATGATGAAAAGCCAGTCCACATTGTGACAGTAAGTGATTTCTATATTGGTAAATATGAAGTCACCCAGAAAGAGTGGGAGGCAGTGATGGGAGGTAACCCAAGTAATTTCAAAGGAGCTAGCCACCCTGTAGAAAATGTTAGTTGGAACGATGTTCAAGAATATATAAATAAATTAAACGAACGATCCGCCAAGGGCGGACAGGCGGGCAAACACTATAGATTACCAACAGAAGCAGAATGGGAATATGCAGCAAAAGGTGGAAATCAAGGGCAGAACTATAAATACAGCGGCAGCAACAGCATAGGTGAAGTTGCATGGTATAATGGTAACTCAAGCACTCAAACTCACGAAGTAGGACAAAAACAGCCTAATGAATTGGGTGTTTACGATATGAGCGGAAATGTATGGGAATGGTGCAGCGATTGGTATGATGGTAGTTATTATGGCAAAAGTCCAAACAAAAACCCTCTAGGTCAAAATATAGGCAACTCCCGTGTTTTTCGCGGTGGCTCTTGGGCGAGTAGTAATAGTTGCCGCATCTCATACCGTCGCGGGTATGACCCACAGGTTGGGAGCGTTAGTGGCGGGTTCCGTCTTGCAAGTACCGACTAAGAAAATAGAGAAATGTAAAGTTAAGATGGATAATATCGCTTACCCTATGCACTCTTACCCTTTTACCCTCTGCTTAGAAGAAAATGTCTGAACTGTGATTCTCGTGATTGGTATGATTACCATGATTTAGGAAGTTGTTTAGTTTGTATTGTCTGAAAAATATTTAATGCATCAAAAAAGTTATGATGAGATTAAATCCCGTGAGGGATGAAATAGTTGTAGAAAAAACAACCCGCCAACCACCCGAACGCCTTTAGGCGTGATATATTTCCTCAATGCAAAAAAATGTCTGAACCCCGAAAAAGCTCGGGTCAGGCATAAATGAGTTTCCAAGTCGCAATTAATAAATTAATATTGCAAATGATATTATGAGTCCCGTTTACGGGCTTTCTCAATGCAGTCATTCCGCCGCGGCGGACTTTAGGGCATGGTGACAATATTCAACCATACAATTGAATATGGATTCCCGCATCCGCGGGAATGACAAATGCAGTGTGTGCCAATGCAAAGACAATATGCAGCCATACAATCAAAATTAGGTGTATTCCCGTTTTCACGGGAATGACAAAAGGGCAACACAAATCATGCAAGAAAATGTGGATCCCTCATCCGCGGTAATGACAAATTGAGAGCTTTATCACCTCACCCTAACCCCCTCCTTCTGAAGGAGAGGGGACAGGCACAATTGTATGGTTTGCGGTAATGACAAGGATTCTTCCAAACAATTCCCTGCCGCATTTCCTTAATACCCCAAAACATCTCCACCAAATAACCGATTGTATTTTTAGGATAGGGAAAATTTGAGTATCTTTTCGTATTAAAGTTTTTGTTTGATGAGAAAAAGAATACACTTAACAATAATTGGTTTTTTCCTTCTGCTGAATGGAAGTTTATTTGCACAGACCGCCGGTTGGGGTGCGGGACTGTCATTTGGCGAACCGACAGGAGTATGCGTCAAGAAATGGCTTGATGCAGAGCATGCTATTACCGGTAGTATTGCCTATTCCGTCGCTACGGTTAATAATCAATTAAGTGTCAACGCAAACTATGTGTGGAATGAACTGAGAGTTGTTGGCTACAACAGCCGCTATGGCGAGCAGTATGGTGTTGGACTCCGCATCTGCACCCGCCCTAATGAAAGTCCGCAGTTTGGACTAAGGCTTTCGGCTTCGTTTATATGGTACCCGAACAAGTTTCCGTGCGACTTTTTTGTTGAAGGCGCCCCCGTGCTTTACTTTAATCCTTATTCAGGCGTAGGCATGGATGCCAGCGCAGGTATCCGTTTTTATTTTTCACGCTCAAATTCAAAATAAATGGCTGACTGGCTTTTCTACTTAGACAAATCTATACTTTACTTCTTTAACACTACGCTTTCAAACAAACCGTTTGATTTATTTTTCTGTACGATAACGAATGTCAGGTACTGGATTCCAGTCTATGTAATTATTGCTTTACTGCTGATAATAAAAGGCGGCAATAAAGGAAGACTTGCACTGCTATTGGCTATTCTGCTGATAACCACCACCGACCAGTTCGGATTTAAAATTCTTAAAGAACACATTTGCCGTTTAAGACCGTTTAAAACTTTGGGATACATATTGCTCCCTAATGGCGAAGCAGGCGGATATTCTTTTCCGTCGAATCATGCGTTGAATAATTTTGCAATTGCAACATACTTTTCGCTGGTGTATAAGAAGTATGAAAAGTATATGTTCACTTTCGCGGGACTTGTTGCTTTGTCGCGGGTATATCTTGGTGTGCATTATCCAAGCGATGTAATCGGCGGTGCGGTGATTGGAGTGTTCTTCGGGTGGATGTTTGCAGTGATATATAAGAAGTTGAGTGAAGTTAAGTTGCTAAAGATTGAAAATTAAATAAACCTCACGCCGCCCTCTCCTTTCAAAGGAGAGGGGGTAGAATGATATTAAATAATATAAAATAAAAAAACCAAGAGAAACCATATGGGCAGAATATTCGAGAAAAGAAAACACACCATGTTTGCGCGCTTTGCTAAGATGTCAAAGGCATTTAACAGAGTAAGAAAAGAAATTGAAATTGCCGTTAAAGCCGGTGGTATTGACATAAAGACGAATGCAAGATTACGAATTGCAAAGCAGAACGCAAAAAGCGTTAACATGCCTAAGGACCGTATTGACGCGGCTATTAAGAGGGCAATATCAAAAGATACTTCGGGCTATGAAGAAATTGTGTATGAAGGATACGGCCCGCATGGAGTCGCAGTCATCGTTGAATGCGCTACGGACAATCCAACAAGAACGGTTGCGAATGTTCGGCATGTATTCCGTAAGAATGAGGGATCGCTTGGAAGTACAGGTACGATTTCATTTATGTTTGAACACAAAGCATTACTGAAAATTGAACGCAGTGCGGTGAAGGATCCGGAAGCGTTCGAGTTGGACTTAATTGATTTCGGTCTTGAAGAATTAATTGTTGAAGATGATTTCTGTTATATCTATA
>CAIWTC010000314.1 GCA_903915485.1 uncultured Ignavibacteriales bacterium
AGGCACCGGTGTTTGTGCAGGCTCCAAAACCCTCTTTATCCATTTGCGCAATCATGTTAAGCACTCTGCTTTCTCTTTCAGGATGTCCCTGAGGCAGTTGAGCTAAGTGAGAAACTTTTGCTGATACAAACAGCATCGCAGAAGCATTCTTACATGAAGCAACGCATGCACCGCATCCTATACAGGCTGCGGCATCCATTGCTGACTCTGCGGTATCATGGTCGATGAGAATTGCATTTGCATCCTGTGCTGAACCGATTCTTGCAGAGATAAATCCGCCTGACTGCATTATTCGATCAAGTGCAGTGCGGTCAACTACTAAGTCTTTAAGTACCGGGAAAGGTCTTGCTCTCCAAGGCTCGATGTATATTGTCTGTCCATCGGTGAATGAACGCATGTGAAGCTGGCAGGCAGTAATTCCCTGCTTAGGTCCGTGCGCTCTGCCGTTGATGTAAAGACTGCAACATCCGCAGATACCTTCACGGCAATCGGAATCAAAAGCTATTGGCTCTTCGTTTTTGGCTATTAGCTCTTCGTTTAATACATCAAGCATTTCAAGAAATGACATGTCTTCTAAAATATTTTTAGCCTGATAGGTTACAAATTTACCTTCTGATGAACTGTCTTTTTGTCTCCAAATATGCAATATTAGATTCATAATAATATTTCCTTATTTATAACTGCGCTGAGCAAGTTTAATTGATTCAAACGATAGTGGTTCTTTATGCAGAACAGGAGCATTGCCTTCGCCTTTATATTCCCAAGCAGCGACATAACTGAAATTTTCGTCATCGCGCTGAGCTTCATTTTCAGGTGTCTGATATTCCTCACGGAAGTGACCGCCGCACGATTCGTTTCTGTGTAATGCATCAGTTGCAAGCAATTCACCTAATTCAAGGAAGTCAACAACACGGCCTGCTTTTTCAAGTGACTGATTCAATCCGTCACCCACACCGAGAACACGAACATTTTTCCAAAAGTCGGCACGAAGTTCTTTAATCTCTTCGATTGCCTGTTTAAGTCCTGCTTCGTTCCTTGCCATACCTGCTTTGTTCCAAAGAATTTTTCCAAGCGCCTTGTGATAATAGTCAACAGAATTTTTACCATTGATTGACAACAGTTTTTTCACCTGTTCATTAATTGTCTGCTCAGCTTTTTTGAACTCAGCATGCTCGGTTGTAACTTTTTCAATTCCACCTGAGCCGAGATATCCGCCCATTGTATAAGGAATAACAAAGTAACCGTCTGCAAGTCCCTGCATTAGCGCTGATGCACCAAGACGGTTTGCACCGTGGTCTGAGAAGTTTGCTTCACCAAGAACGAATGCACCCGGCAGATTACTCATTAAATTATAATCAATCCAAAGTCCGCCCATTGTGTAATGGATTGCAGGATAAATTCTCATCGGTGTATTGTAAGGATTTTCATCTGTAATCTGTTCGTACATTTGGAACAAGTTACCGTAGCGTTCTTCAATTTTTTCTTTACCTAAACGGTTGATTGAATCGCGGAAATCCAAATACACTGCCTGCTTTGATTGGCCGACGCCTCTGCCTTCATCGCAAACCATTTTAGAGTTACGGGAAGCAACATCACGGGGAACAAGATTTCCGAACGCAGGATATTTTCTTTCAAGGAAGTAATCTCTGTCGCTCTCAGGAATGTCTTCAGGTTTTCTTGTTTCTCCGACTGCTTTTGGAACCCATACACGGCCGTCGTTTCTTAAACTCTCGCTCATCAGTGTAAGTTTTGACTGATGGTCGCCGCTCATCGGAATACAGGTTGGATGAATCTGAACATAACAAGGATTAGCGAACAAAGCGCCTTTCTTGTGTGCTCTCCAAATTGCTGTTGCGTTTGAACCCATAGCATTGGTTGAAAGATAGTAAACATTACCGTAACCGCCGGTTGCAAGTATAACTGCATCCGCAGCAAACGATTCTATTTTACCATTCAACATGTTGCGGGTAACAATACCTCTTGCTCTTCCGTCGATTACAACGAGGTCAAGCATTTCATAACGGTTGTACATCTTAACTGTACCTAATGAAACTTGTCTTGTCAACGCACTGTATGCACCAAGTAGCAACTGCTGACCTGTTTGTCCACGAGCGTAAAAAGTTCTTGATACCTGTGCACCGCCGAATGAACGGTTGTCCAAGTATCCGCCGTACTCACGTGCAAAAGGAACGCCGAGTGCAACTGACTGGTCTATAATGCTTCCACTGACTTCAGCAAGTCTGTGAACATTTCCTTCGCGTGCGCGGAAGTCACCGCCTTTGATTGTATCATAAAATAATCTATAAACACTATCGCCGTCATTCTGATAATTTTTTGAAGCATTGATTCCGCCTTGTGCAGCAATACTGTG
>CAIWTC010000315.1 GCA_903915485.1 uncultured Ignavibacteriales bacterium
CTTGATGGGCCTGTTCGCGGTAACGGAAAAATTATTCAGGAATTAGAAGCAGCATTCCGCGGCGCGGGATGGAATGTTATTAAAGTAATTTGGGGAAGCAATTGGGACCCGCTTCTTGCACAGGATGCTAGCGGTAAACTTGTTAAACGAATGAATGAAGTAGTTGACGGTCAGTATCAGAAGTACACTGTTGAAAGCGGTGCTTACTTCAGAAGCGAGTTCTTCGGAGTTGATCCTGATTTAGATGCTATGGCAAAACATCTTTCAGATGAAGAATTAAGAAAAATGAACCGTGGCGGTCATGACCCCGAAAAAGTTTATACAGCATTCAAAGCAGCAGTTGAACATACCGGACAACCTACTGTAATACTTGCAAAGACAATTAAAGGTTACGGACTTGGCGAGAGCGGTGAAGGAAAAAATATTTCACATCAGCAAAAGAAACTTAACGAAGATGAACTTCGCGAATTCAGAACAAGATTCGGAATTCCTGTTTCAGATGAGGATGTTGCATCAGCCCCATTTTATAAGCCTGCAGAAGACAGTGCGGAAATTAAATATCTTAAAGCACACAGAGAAAATTTAGGCGGACCTGTTCCTTCAAGAAAAGTAATTGCGAAACCTATTAAGACTCCACCTGAAGAAATTTTCGAAGAGTTCTATGAAGGTACTGACGGGAAAGATGTTTCAACAACTATGGTATTCGTGCGCATACTTGCAAAGCTTTTACGCGATAAAGAAATTGGAAAACTCATCGTACCTATCGTTCCTGATGAAGCGAGAACTTTTGGAATGGAAGCAATGTTCCGTCAGATTGGAATTTACTCGCATGTTGGTCAGCTTTATGAGCCTGTTGATAAAAACAGTTTGCTATATTACAAAGAAGCAAAGAACGGTCAGATTTTAGAAGAGGGTATTACTGAAGCAGGTTCGATGTCATCGTTCATTGCTGCGGGAACATCATACGCGAATCATGGGTTGAACATGATTCCATTCTTTGTTTATTACTCAATGTTTGGAATGCAGCGCATCGGCGATTTGGTTTGGGCAGCTGGCGATATGCGTACTAAAGGATTTTTAGTGGGTGGAACTGCAGGGCGCACAACACTCAATGGCGAAGGACTTCAGCATCAGGACGGACATAGTCACTTGCTTGCTTATCCAGTTCCGAATCTTGTTTGTTATGATCCTGCATTTGCATTTGAACTCGCAGTAATCGTTCGCGATGGTATCCGCAGAATGTATGAAGAACAGGAAAATGTTTTCTATTACATTACTGTTATGAATGAAAACTATGCAATGCCTGCAATGCCTGAAGGTGCTAAAGAAGGTATCTTAAAAGGAATGTATAAACTTTCTTCTTCCACAATGAAGGGCGCAAAACATAAAGCAAACCTTTTCGGTTCCGGAACAATTCTTAATGAAGTTATTAAAGCGCAGGGAATGCTTGAGAAATACGGCGTTGCAGCAGATGTATATAGCGTAACAAGCTACAAAGAACTTCGCCGCGATGCATTGGATTGCGAAAGATGGAACCTTCTTCATCCGACAGAAAAACCAAAAGTTCCTTACATATCATCTTTGTTTAAAGAAGATGATTCGGTTTATGTTGCATCATCGGATTATGTAAAAACACTTCCTGATTCAATTTCAAAATGGCTGCCTAAGAATTTAGTTTCACTAGGCACTGATGGTTTCGGAAGAAGCGAAGGTCGCGCTGAGTTAAGAGACTTTTTTGAAGTTGATTCAAGATATGTCACTATAGCCGCTCTTTATGCGCTTGCAAAAGAAGGAAAAATAAAAATGACAGTC